>NZ_JAACGC010000034.1:0-42871 GCF_029237385.1 Aeromonas sp. 1HA1 | reverse complement strand
CGAACAGGGATTGCAGGCTGGAGCTCACTCTGGGAAGGCTGGCAAACACTGCAAAGTAAACTGGACGGCTTTATTGCCGCCAAAGAGATGATGGCTTCGGGGATCAAGATCTGATCAAGAGACAGGCTATGCAGTCTAAAACTAAAAGGCTATGTTGACCTGCCTGAATATCTATCAATAAGTCCAATATTACTCGGCACTAAAAGTCTCAACTCATATCTTGATGGTATTATTTCCAAGTGGAATAACAGTAATAGCCTTTTCAAAAGCAGGGTTGCGGCTGATCTAATCAGTCATACAACTACACACCCATTAGATGACACATTGTACTGGTTAGAATAAGGTTAGGAGGAAATATGAAGCTTAAAAGATGGCTAGAGAATTGGGATATGACATCCTTAAAAATAAAGGCACCATTTCTTGAGATGGATTGGTCTCCAAAGGATGAAGATAAGGAGGCAGCGTGGGAGATGTACATAGAACTCTTAACCAGAGTAACGACCCAGAGCCTATCCAATAATACTGGTAATGAAGATGCCGCTCTGAAAAGCGTACACAGCCTTTTCGCTATAACTAGGGATATAATTAAAAAAAATGGTCGCCACTGTATAACATTTACAAAAATTGCTGTTGTAGTGTTAAATCAAGTTATCCGACCATTTACATCGAAATGGCACAGAGCCTCGATAGAAGGTGCTTTTAGTGATGCCGACAGATGTGCTGAATTCAGAATGGAGCTTAAGGCACTCCAGATCATCTTAATTAAATATACCAAAATGTTGGCTGATATGGCTGATGTGGAGGATCTAACTTCTCTCGAGGGTGAGTAGTCTCAGCCACTTAAAAGGCGTGGCTACTCATTCAGAACATGATTGCCACAAGATTCATGTTTAGTTGGGATAGCCATACTTTTTCATATCAATAACGGCCCTTCCTTCAACGCAATTGGCCCCCCATCCTCTGGGACAGGAGGGCCACGCCATGCAACAACTTCAACTGACCATCGACCAGGACAGCCAGCTACTTAACGACCTGGTCAGCACCGTGCGCTCCCCCACCCTTTCCCGATCGGCCAAGCTCGCCGAGTTCGGTCGCATCCTGGCTCACTTCGATCTGCCTATCGAAGCACCCAGGGTTACCGGCCAGCTCTGGAGTGCAACCGAACTGGGCAAAGAGTTGGGGGTCAGCGCCCAGGCCATCGGCAGGTTAGCCAACCAGCACCAACTCAAACGCCCGGCGTTCGGGGAATACCGCCTTGACCAAGCGGTGAGTAGCAGGAAACAAGTCGAATGCTTCCTCTACAACCGAGCGGGCCGGGATGAAATCACCAGATTGACGAGGACCAACGAGCATGAAAAACCAGCTAGTCGTAAGCGATCAGGAGATCGAGCAGCTTACGGGGTACAAGCTACCATCGAAACAATGCAAGGCGCTGGAGAAAGCCGGGATCCGGTTCCTGCGCCGCCCTGATGGCCGCCCATCCACCACGCGAGAGTGGCTGACCGGTAGCGCAAGCCATCACCCTGCAAACAATGATCGCGATAACGGCTTTAACCTTGAGGCGCTTTCCTGATGGCAAGGACAAGATCCAACCCAGCAGACAACTGGTTACCACCACGTTGTTACATCAAGGGTCCTAGCATAGTGTTCCGCCCCGTAGGGGGCGGTTCAATCAAGGTGTGCGCAGCCACAGTAAAGCAGTCAGAAGTCTGGGCCGCATACGAAAAACTGATTGACCAGCGAGTGGCCACGCACACAGTGGCTGCCATGATCGACGAGTTCTTCCTATCTGCAGATTTTGCCGACCTGGCAAAGAACACCAAACTGGACTATCGAAAGCACAGCAAGCCGGTGCTACTGGTATTCGGAAAAATGGCGGCCGACGCTGTAGAGCCGAAGCATGTCAGGGCATACCTAGACAAACGAGGACTCAAGAGCCGGGTGCAGGCAAATAGAGAGAAGGCTTTTTTATCCCGGGCGTATCGCTGGGCATATGAACGAGGGCGGGTAAAAATCAACCCATGCCAAGGAGTAAGACAGTTCAAAGAGAAAGCGCGAACCCGCTACATCACAGACACGGAATACCAAGCTGTTTACAACCTTGCCTCACCCATGATCCAGATCGCTATGGAACTCTCTTACCTCTGCGTGGCGCGCAAGGGGGACGTTCTTGTCATGCGCTGGGAGCATGTACTTGATGATGGAGTGTTTATTCAGCAAGGGAAAACAGCAGTCAGGCAGATAAAGATGTGGTCACCCAGGCTCAAGACGGCCATTGAAGCAGCCGGCAAGCTGGCGAAACACAGTATTGCAGGGTTCGTATTGTCTAAGCCGGATGGGCAGGCTTATACCAGCAATGGGTTTGATGCTGCTTGGCGCAATACAATGCTGCGGGCAAGAGAGATAACAAAGATGCCGCTCGACTTCACCTTCCACGACATCAAGGCGAAAGCAATTTCAGATCTGGGTGGTTCAAGTCGGGATAAGCAGCAGATAAGCGGACACAAAACAGAGGGGCAAGTGCAGGTGTATGACAGGTCTATCAAGCGCGTGCCTACGGTGGAAACAGCCAGGAAAAAAGTGGCTGATATTCCCTCGGCATATTCCCCCGATATTCCCCAAGGGGTTAAGGGTGGGAGTGGAAGCTAGGTAAGTCTTTGATTTAAATGGTGCCCGAGGCCGGAATCGAACCGGCACGACGCGAACGTCGAGGGATTTTAAATCCCTTGTGTCTACCGATTTCACCACTCGGGCACCGCAACCGGTATCAAGTCCGCGTGGCGGGCTTGTCTATATGGAGGCACGTTCCGGAGTCGAACCGGACTAAACGGATTTGCAATCCGCTGCATAACCGCTTTGCTAACGCGCCATGCAAAAGAGAGTTGGCTCTCTATTGTCTGAATTTGGAGCGGGAAACGAGACTCGAACTCGCGACCCCGACCTTGGCAAGGTCGTGCTCTACCAACTGAGCTATTCCCGCATTGGTCTGGCTGACTGCCTGACTACGAGGACGCATTCTAGCGATGTTCCTCGCCCAGTCAACCAAAAATGTTTAATACCCTGATCGTTCGGGTGTTTTTTACCCTTTCACTGCACTTTTACCACTCATGATCGTTTCCCTGCCCCAACGACGGGGAAACGATGCTTTATGCCAGGCAGACACTAGAAGCGGGAGTGGTAGGTCAGATCGCCCCAAGCGGCCTTCATGTACTGGAACATGGACCAGAAGGTAAGCACAGTGGCCACATAAAGCAGCACGTAGGCGAGCCATACCATCCAGATGTCGTACTGCCAGATGAGGCCGGTGAGCGACACCATCTGGATCATGGTCTTCCACTTGCCAATCCAGCTGACAGCCACCGAGGAGCGTTTGCCGAGCTCGGCCATCCATTCACGCAGGGCGGAGATGATGATCTCGCGGCCAATCATGGTCATGGCGGGGATGGTGACCCAGATGGTGTTGTAGTGTTCGACAATGACCACCAGCGCCGCCGCCACCATGATCTTGTCGGCGACCGGATCGAGGAAAGCGCCGAAGGCGGTGGACTGGTTCAGCTTGCGGGCAAGGTAGCCATCAAACCAGTCGGTCGCAGCCGCCAGAATGAAGACGAGGGCCGCCGCCAGATAGGACCACTGATAGGGTACATAGAACAGGATGACGAAGACGGGGATGAGCAAGATCCGAAAAAACGTCAGCAGGTTAGGAATATTTGTCATTATTTTCAGCCACTTCTTGTATGCCGCTACATGGTAGCCCCAAGCCGATCACGGATGCAACCGGACTGGCGCCCGCCTTGGTCTATTAATCCATCAACAACCTCAGGATGCGGGCCATTATGGCATTTGCGGGCCCCCTGCGTCACGGCTCTTGTGCACCCCGAGGCGGGATTACGGCCACGATTCAGAGCTAATTGGATGAGCTGGGTTGAATGCCGAGTGCTCTGAGCCCAGCCCCCCGGCTCAGAGCGAGTGCAGTGCATCATGAATGGACTGGGCCAGCTCCTGGCTGATGCCAGGTACCTTGGCCAGCTCATCCACCCCGGCCTTTTTCACCTCCTGCAGCCCGCCCAGATATTTGAGCAGTGCCTGACGACGCCTGGGCCCCACCCCCGGAATATCCTCCAGAGTACTGGTGGTGCGCGCCTTGGCTCGTCTGGCTCGGTGGCCCGTGATGGCAAAACGGTGAGATTCATCACGAATATGCTGAATAAGGTGCAAAGCGGGCATATCTGCCGGCAAGTGCAGCTCTTCGTGGCTCTCCCCCATGATCAGGGTCTCCAGCCCCGCCTTGCGAGTCACCCCCTTGGCGATGCCCACCAGCAGCGGATATTTGCCGCCGAGGAACTCCAGCTGACGGGCCAGGATCTCCTCGGCGCGGCGCAGCTGGCCCAGGCCGCCGTCGATAAACAGCACGTCCGGCACCTTGTCCGGCTCCTGCAGCTTGCCAAAGCGCCGCTCCAACACCTGCTCCATGGCGGCGTAGTCATCCCCCCCCGTGATGCCGTCGATATTGAAACGGCGGTATTCCGAAGAGAGCGGTCCCTCCCGGTTGAACACCACGCAGGACGCCACGGTGCGCTCCCCCATGGTGTGGGAGATGTCGTAACACTCCATGCGGGCGATGGGATGCTCCAGCTCCAGCAGCTCCTCCAGCTGGCTGAAGCGGGCCGTGGTGGTGCTCTTGTGGGCGAGGCGCGAACGCAGCGCCGTCTGCGCATTGATGGAGGCGAGCTTGATGAAGCGGGCCCGCTCGGCGCGGGTACGGCTCACCACCCGCACCTTGTAACCGGCGGTCTGGCTCAGGGTCTCGGCAATCACGCTCTCGTCCTCGAGGGCCACGTCCAGCAGCACCTCGCTCGGGATCTGCCTGCCCCCCTGCCCCGACAGATAGAACTGCAGCAGGAAGGATTGCACCACCTCCTCGAGGGGCGTATCGCTCGGCACCTTGGGGAAATAGCTACGCGAGCCGAGCACCTTGCCCTGACGAATGAAGAGCACATGGATACAGGCCGCGCCTTGCTCGAATGCCACCCCCACCACATCCAGTTCATCGAGTACGTTGCCACTCACCGACTGCTGCTCGGTCACCCGGCGCAGCGCCTGGATCTGATCCCGGTAGCGAGCCGCATCTTCGAAGCGCAGATCGCCACTGGCGGACTCCATCTTGCCCACCAGCGCCCCTATCACCTGCTGATTTTTGCCCGCCAGAAACAGCTTGGCCAGCTCCACCTGCTGGGCATATTCCACCTCGCTCACCAGCCCCGCCACGCAAGGGCCAGCGCAGCGCTTGAGCTGATAGAGCAGGCAGGGACGGGTACGGTTGGCATAGACAGCATCCTCACACTGGCGCACCGGGAAGATCTTCTGCATCAAATGCAGGCTTTCGCGCACGGCGCCGCCCGAGGGGTAAGGGCCGAAGTACTCCCCCTTCACCTTGCGGGCGCCGCGATGGACGCCGATGCGGGGGTGCTGGTGCCCTGTGATAATGATCCAGGGGTAGGATTTATCGTCCCGCAGCAGCACGTTGTAGCGCGGCTGGTACTGCTTGATGAGGTTGTGCTCGAGGATCAGCGCCTCTGTCTCCGTGTGGGTCACCATCACCTGGATATCGGCGATCTGGCGTACCAGGGTGTGGGTCTTGATGCTGTCGACCCGGGTGCGAAAGTAGGAGGCGAGCCGTTTTTTCAGATCCTTGGCCTTGCCCACATAGATGACGGTGCCACCGCTGTCATACATGCGGTAGACACCGCTCTGGTGAGTCACGGCACTCAGAAAGGCCTTGCTGTCAAAAAGGGGCTCGGGAGAAAGGGTCATCAGCTACTCAGCTCAACACAAAGGGGCGAAAACGATAGAGATCAACATCAACGGGGAGAGCATACTGCGCCAGGCCAGCGAAATGCAAAAAGGCGGCACCCGCCGCCTTTTTGACTCCCCGCCACCCGCTTACAGGGTGTCGGCGTCCAGCATGCCATAGCGAATGGCCAGATGGGTCAGCTCCACATCACCGTTGATGTTGAGCTTGCTGAACAGGCGGTAACGGTAGCTGTTGACCGTCTTCGGGCTCAGGTTCAGCTGCTCGGAGATGTCGGTCACCTTCTGGCCCTTGGTGATCATCATCATGATCTGCAGCTCGCGCTCGGAGAGGGACTTGAAGGGATTTTCATCCGCCGACGCAAACTGGCTGAGGGCCATCTGCTGGGCGATCTCCGGGGAGATGTAACGCTGGCCCGAGTGCACCAAGCGAATGGCGTGGATCATCTCGTCCGGGGCGGCGCCCTTGGTGAGATAACCGGCGGCACCCGCCTGCATCACCTTGGTGGGAAAGGGATTTTCTGAATGAATGGTCAGCACTATGATGCGCACATCGGGCCGGATCCGCAGTATCTTGCGGGTCGCTTCCAGGCCGCCGATGCCCGGCATGTTCATGTCCATCAGGATCACGTCTGGATGGTGCTGACGACAGAAGGTAACTGCAGCTTCCCCGCTCTGCACCTCGCCCACCACCTTGATCCCGCGGACATCTTCCAAAATGCGTCTTATCCCTGTACGCACCAACTCATGATCATCGACCAGGAATACATTTATCACCCAAACACCCCGTTTTTTATCTCGTTATATGCCAGTTAGGGTTAACACGGCGTCTTGCATCATAACCAAACTCGCTGGTTTGGCAAACCATGGGCGGGAAAAGTTTGAAAGTGCTCATAAATGACGTTTGTAATCAAATAATTATGTAAGGATTCAACACAAAAAACGGCGCCCGCAGGCACCGTTCAGAGTCACATCGGTGGTGCTGGCATCAGTTCGCCAGCAGCGCACGCACCTTGTCTAGATCGGCCTGGGTATCCACCCCAACCGGCGGTGCTTGCAGCGCCTGGGCAACGTGGATCTTCTCCCCGTACCAGAGCACCCGCAGCTGCTCCAGCGCCTCAACCTGCTCCAACACGCTCGGTGCCCAGTCCACATAGCGCTGGATAAATCCGGCGCGATAGGCGTAGATGCCGATATGACGCTGATAGTGGCCGCCAATCTGCTCGTGGCGCCCAACAGCGCGATCACTGGCAGCAAAGCGATCCCTGTCCCAGGGAATGCAAGCGCGACTGAAGTAGAGGGCGTAGCCATCCTTGTCAGTCACGACCTTCACCGCGTTGGGATTGAACGCCTCCTCCGTATCCTCGATGGGCACAGAGAGGGTAGCCATGGGTGCCGTCGCCGCGGCCAGGTTATCGGCCACCTGACGTATGATGGCTGGCGGAATGAGCGGCTCATCCCCCTGCACATTGACGATGATGGTATCGCTGGCAAAGCCGTAGTGGCGGCACACTTCTGCCAGACGCTCGGTGCCGGACTGGTGATCCTGCGAGGTCATGCACACCTCAAAGCCTGCGAGCGCGGCGCAGGAGGCCAGCGCGCTGCCTACCCGCTCGTCATCGGTGGCGACGATCACCCGATCCGCACCGGATTGCAGGGCCTTTTCCACCACGTGCTGCACCATGGGCTTGCCATGGATGTCTGCCAGCGGCTTGCCCGGCAAGCGGGTGGAGGCGTAGCGGGCAGGAATGATCACCACGAAACTCATGACGGCATCTCGTCGCTATTAAGATGACGGGCGCGATTCTCCAGCAGCACAGGGATCCCCTCCTCCAGCGGATAGGCCAGCTTGTCGAAACGGCAAACCAGCTCGTGTACGGCCTTGTTGTAGTGCAGCTTTCCCTTGCAAACCGGGCAGGCGATGATGTCGAGCAATTTGATATCCAGTGCCAAAACGAAACTCCTTCAACGATGTCGAGCAAGCGACTATCTCGAGCGGGCCAGGATGCCGGGCACGCTATGATGTCGAGCCATTAATAGTCTAAAAACGTGAGCCAACTCGCGGCTCCTTCCACTCTGTCGAACGTGCCATGATGCCGGACAAGCCAGCATGCCGCCCTTCAGTGTTCAGAGCCGGCAGCGGGCGCCCTTCAGTGTTCAGAGCCGGCAGCGGGCGCCCTTGCAAGATTCAATTTCTGCAACAGACTGTCGAGCAAAGAGGTAGGCAACTCGGCACTGACCGGCAGATACCACCAGTTTTCCAGCGCAAATCCCCGACACTTGACCGCGTCTTTTTCGGTCATCAACAGCGCCCGCTCGCCGAAGCGGGCGAGCAATTCATCCCGCTCAAACACTTGATGATCCGCATAACCGACGCTCTGCTGAAGCTCATAACCAAGACTGGTCAGAGTGGCGAAGAAACGGGGGGGATGGCCTATACCGGCCAGGGCATCCACAACGCGTGGCAAGGGCCCGCTGGCGGGCACGTCATCGCGCACCCGGCGCGGCACATCGGCCACCAGCCGCATGGGATACTCCCCTCTGGCTGGCGTACCGCCGTTGCAGAGGATGGCATCCACCCGTTTAAGCCGGGTCACGGGTTCGCGTAGCGGCCCCATGGGTAGCAGGCAGGCGTTACCAAAACGGCGTACCCCGTCCACCACCACCAGTTCGATGTCGCGTGCCAGTCCATAGTGCTGCAGGCCGTCATCTGTGATGATGATGTCCACCTCGCCACCTTGTTCCAGCAGACGCACCGCATCGGCCCGCTTCGGTGCAACCACCACGGGACAGCCACAGCGACGGGCGATCAGCACGGGCTCGTCACCCGCCTGCGCCGTGCTGCTGTTGGCATCGAGCCGGTAGGGATAATAGGGCGCCTTGCCACCATAGCCGCGACTCACCACCCCGGGCCTGAACCCGCGGGCTTGCAACTGTTCCACCAGCCAGACCACGACCGGGGTCTTGCCGTTGCCACCCACCGAGATATTGCCCACGACGATCACCGGCAGACTGGCCCGATAGGCCTTGAACCAGCCACGCCGATAGGCGACGCGACGGGCACCGCTGATAATGGCAAACAGCAGGGCAACAGGGGCCAGCAACCAGCGCCAGCGGCTCTGGCCATACCAGAGTTGCTGCAGCATTAGCCCTTGTTACCCGCAGCAACGTTACCAAACTGGATGGCGCGCAGCTGGGCATAAGTGCCCTGGTTGGCCATCAGGACTTCATGGTTGCCACGTTCGACAATATGACCCTCGTCGATCACCAGGATCTCGTCCGCCTTCTCTATGGTGGAGAGGCGGTGAGCGATCACCAGCGAGGTGCGCGCCTTGCACAGCTCGTCGATGGCAGCCTGGATGTGACGCTCGGACTCGGTATCGAGCGCCGAGGTCGCCTCATCCAGCAGTAACACGGGGGCATCGCGCAGCAGGGCACGGGCAATGGCAATACGCTGACGCTGACCACCGGACAGTGACGCTCCGTTCTCACCAACCACGGTCTCGTAACCCAGCGTCATCTTGCTGACGAACTCGTCGGCATGGGCAATACGGGCCGCCTGCTGGATCTCTTCCAGGCTGTAGCGCTCTTCCGCCGCATAGGCGATGTTGCTGGCGACCGTGTCGTTGAACAGGTGCACGTGCTGGGAGACCAGAGCGTACTGTTTGCGCAGCTCGCTCAGGCGGTACTCGCGAATATTGACACCATCCAGCAGGATCTCGCCCTGCTCTACGTCGTAGAAACGGGTCAACAGGCTGGCGATGGTGCTCTTGCCGGAGCCGGAACGCCCCACCAGGGCCACGGACTTACCCGCTTCCACCTTGAAGCTGACGTTGTTCAGGGCCGGCATGTCCTTGGTCGGGTAGGTGAAGGTGACGTTGCGAAACTCGATCTCGCCACGGGCGCGATCCAGGGTACGGGTACCGGTATCCTCTTCCGGGGAGGTGTCGAGCAGACCGAACAGGCTCTGACAGGCAGTGATACCGCGCTGGAACTGGTTGTTCACGTCGGTCAGACTTTTGAGTGGCTTGAGCAGCATCATCATGGAGGTGACCATGACGGTGAAGGTACCCGCAGTCAGGGTCGCCTTGACCGAATCTATGGTGGCCACGTAGAGGAACACGGCCAGGGCAATGGAGGCCACCATCTGCACGATGGGGCTGCCGATAGCATCGGCGGCGACCATCTTCATGGTCTGCTGGCGCATGCGGTTGCTGACGCAGAAGAAGCGTTTCTCTTCGACCTGCTGGCCACCGAACATCAGCACCTCTTTGTGACCCTTGAGCATCTGCTCGGTCGAGGTGGTGATGTCACCCACAGCCTGCTGGATGTGGCGGCTGATCTTGCGAAAACGGCGGCTGATGAGGCCAATCAGAATGCCCACCAAAGGGCCCACCACCAGGAAGATCACCGACAACTGCCAGGAGTGCCAGAACATAAGACCGAGCAGACCGACCACAGTTGCCCCTTCCCGCACCAGCGAGACCAGCGTTGAACTGGCGGCAGAGGAGACCTGGCTGGCGTCATAGGTCACCTTGGCCAGCAGGTTGCCGGTGTTCTGGCGGTCGAAGAAGCTCATGGGCGTGGCCATCAGGTGGCGGAACACCTGCTGTTGCAGTCGCATCACAACATGGTTGCCGACCCAGGCCATGCAATAGTTGGAGAGGAAGGTAGCGCAGCCACGCAGGGCAACGATGCCGAGCACGAAGAAAGGCATCCATTTCAATACGTTACTATCATTGCCATTGAGGCCCTGATCGATCAGTGGCTTGATGGAGTAGACGAAGGTGGTATCCACAGCGGCATAGCCCAGCATCCCTATGATGCCGCCGACCAGACCCAGCTTGCGATCCCGGACATAACCGAGCAGACGCTTGAAAATGGGCCAGCTGTCTTGTGAGGTTTCTTGTTGCATGAATAGCCGTTAATAAGGGAAATGACGGGGTATTCTAGCCAAAGCTTGGGCATCCACCAAGCACCGCCATCTCGAGAGCCAGAGTCAGAATGGGAAATGACGGATTAATGCCCTCGCCAACACTTGCGCATCCACCCAGCATCGCCATCTCGAGAGCCAGAGTCAGAACGGGAAATGACGGATTAATGCCCTCGCCAACACTTGCGCATCCACCCAGCATCGCCATCTTGACAGCCAACACCCGGTTCCATACAGAGGGAGAGGATGGATTATTTCCTGACCGGCTCCGGGTCAGCGGCCCCTCGCAGAAACGGATCCGGGCGGGACATAACAGAGGGTGGCGTGGGCCAGCCCACGGGACGCCACCAGGCGCCGCCCCGGCGATACCAGGGACCATGGTCGCGCTCGGCGCGAATGCCAAGTCCGTCAGCCAGAGGTTCAACCAGGATGGCGCCATCCAGCCCTGTGACCCACTGACTGGCCTGCCGATACCGGGCCACCACCTCGGGACGGGGAAAGCCCCACTGATTAATAAATCCTGCGCTATGCACCACATAGCGGGCATTCACCGCCGTGACGAAAGCCGGGGTAGACGAGGTGCGGCTGCCATGATGAGGGCTCACCAGCAGAGTACTGGCCAGCTCGCCCCGATCCAGTGCCAGCAGACGGCGTTCAGCCTCCTGCTCTATGTCCGCACTGAGCAGGATGCGCCGGTTGCCGTCGCTTATCTGCAACACGCAGCCGTCGTTGTTGTGGCCACGCCCCGGCTGCTCGGGCCAGAGCACGACAAAATCGAGCCCCTGCCAGAGCCACCGCTGGCCACGACGGCACAAGGTGGTGAGCTTGCCAAACTCGAACGAGGAGAGCTCATGACGCACCGGTAGCGCCCGCAATATCGCCCGGCGGTTGCCGGCGTGATCCCTGTCCTTGTGGCTGATGATGAGATAATCCAGCACCTGCACATCGAGCCGGTTGAGCACCGGCAGGATAGCGGCATCCGCCATGTTGTAGCCACCGGGATAACGATCCCCGGTGTCATAGAGGATGCCGCGCTCCCCTCGGGTGATCAGCACAGACAAGCCCTGCCCCACATCCAGCACCCGCATTTGCCAGTGCACTGGCGTGGGCCAGGCAGCGAGCAAAAGGGCCGCGACCACAGGAATAAGCAGCGGGCGCGCCCCCGGCACGTGCCAGGCGCCCCAGAGCAGGGTCAGCAGGGCGCTCACCGGCATCACCCAGCCCGGCACCGGCCACCAGAGCTGCCACTGACTGGCCAGTTGCGTGAGCACCCACAACACCCACTGCAACCCCAGATCCGCCAGCCAGAACAAGCCGTGGGCCAGCCAGCCCCAGAGTGGCGCCAGCAGGACGCCGATCAGCGCCAGCGGAATTATCCCGATGCAAAACAGCGGCAACGCCAGCAGGTTGAGCAGGAGCGCCAGCGGCGCTATCCCCTCGAACAACGCCAGTTGCAGCGGCAGCAAGCCGATCAGCAGCAAGCCTTGCAGCCGCACCAGACCGGGTTTTGCCTCCATATAACCCGCCGCCAGTAGCAGGGCTACCGCCATAAACGAGAGCCAGAAGCCGGCCGAGTAGAGGGCAAAGGGATCCCACAACACCAGCACCACGAAGGCCCACAACCAGATGCGATAAGCGGGCCACTCTCGCCGGCACCAGCGCAGCAGGCTCCACACCAGCACCATGATGAGGGCCCGCTCCGTGGCCACCGCAAATCCCGCCAACCAGCTGTAGACAGCGGCAAACAACAGGGCGACCAGTATGGCCCCGCGTAACCCGAACAGCCGCCCCAACCACCAGCCCAGCACAGCCACCAGCGCGATGTGCTGGCCCGAGATGGCGATAATATGGGTCAGTCCGCTGCCGCGAAACAGCGTCCACTGCTCATCCGTGATACCGCTCTGCTCGCCAAAGGTGAGTGCCGACAACAGGGGAGCATGGGTCAGCCCCTGCCAACTGGCGGCGGCCTCAGCCAGCCAGCGCTCTCGCAAGCCCGGCGCGGCGGCTTGCGTCTCGATGATGCGGCGCAGGTTACCGGTGGCGGTGATCCCCTTGCCCAGCAACAGACGCCGTCCATCCATTCCCGCCTCGTTGGCCAGCCCATGGGCCGGTTTAAGAGAGACCACCAGCGTCATCCGGCTGCCCGCCGGCAGCGCGGGCAGGGCCTGGTAGGCGTTGATCCTGACCAGCGGCTCAGGGGTCAGCGCCTGGCCATCAAGGGATGCCACCCGCAGCAGCAGCCGGACAAATTTATCGCCCTCGGGCTCTGCACTTTGCAAGCGTGCGGTTATGATATGGCTCACCTGCGCCTCCAGCTGATCCAGCCAGGCGAGCCGGTACTGCAAACTGACCTGCATCCAGAGGATGCCGAGCAGCAGAAACAGCAGACGCCAGCAACGATAACAGGCGAGGGGGAGCGCGATCAGCAGCATCAGGCCCCCCCATTCCCATGAAGGTAACCATGGCCAGAGTAACGAGGAGCTTGCCCCCAGGGCAAACGACAACAAGCGCAGATCCATGGTGCAAGTATTTAGCAAGGTTTCAATATGCCCAAACGACTCATAAAACGCTGGATGCCTGATCAAGAGAGACTCAAGGAACACAAGCACTTACGGCTGTTCGGCAAGTTGCTGCTCGATGCCAACCTGTGGCATCTCAACCGGCGATCCGCCGCTGGCGCATTCGCGGTCGGCCTCTTCATGGCCTGGATCCCCCTCCCCTGCCAAATGTTGCTGGCGGCCGGTGGTGCCATCGTCTGTCGGGTCAATCTGCCCCTCTCCGTCGCCCTGGTCTGGCTCTCCAACCCCATTACCATGCCGCCCCTGTTTTACTGCGCCTACCTGACTGGTTGTCAGTTGCTGGGCCAGCCTTCCCAGCACATCAATATCGAGTTCACCCTGGCCTGGTTGGTGTCGGTATTCGAGACCCTGGCCCCGCCCTTGCTGCTGGGTTCACTGGTGCTCGCCTTGCTGAGTTCGCTGATAGGCTATGCCTTGATCCGCACCTTCTGGCGCATCAGCACGGTACGCCAATGGCAAAAGCGCAAGGAAGCGCGGACATGCTGAGCCCGTGGTTTGCCCGTTTCAAGATAGATCCGGACACGTTACGCCAACAGAAGTGGTTCGCCCTGTTTGGTGACCGCCTACTGGCACCCGCACTCTGGCAGGGGGGAACACGGGCCCTGAGTGGTGCCGTGGCAGCGGGCCTCTTTGCCTGCTGGATCCCGGTCCCCATGCATTCGCTGATCGCCGTCGCTCTGGCGTTGGCCTTCAGCCTCAACCTGCCGCTAGCCCTGCTGGCAGTCTGGTTCAACAATCCGGTGACGCTCCCTTTCATGTATTTCTATGCCTACCGCACCGGCTGCCTGGTGCTGCACAAGACGCCGGAGCCGTTTCATCTCACCTGGTCCCTGCACTGGCTGGAACACGAAGCCATGACCCTGGTACCTCCCTTCCTGCTCGGCAGCCTCTTGCTGGCGGTGCTGACCGCCGCCAGCGGCGCCGCCCTCACCCTGCTGCTGATGCAACTGGCCAAGCTGGCGCGCGCACGCTGACCGACCCCTTGTCAGGACCCCCTTGTCCTGACAAGGGGTCCCCTCATGTCCCCCTCCCTTGCCCGTCATGGCCAATCGCCACCCCCTCATCACCGGGCGACCGGCCCGGGCAAAACCGTCACCCTGCAGGTGCTGGTGTTCTTGTTCGATGAGAATACCGATGAGGTGCACACAGCAGGAACGAAAAAGCCCGCCAGGGATCCTGACGGGCTTTTATCACAGAGTAATGATGGCTCGCTTACAGCACCTTGACGATGGCCTCGCACAGAGGATCGATGTTGGCGCGGGTAATACCGGCTACGCTGATCCGGCCTGAGCCGACGATGTAGATGGCAAATTCACTCTTGAGGCGCTCCACCTGATCTTTGGTGAGACCGGAGAAGGAGAACATGCCGTTCTGCTCGCGGATAAAGCTGAAATCCTGGCTCACGCCGAGGGCAGCCAGCTTCTCTACCAGCAGCTCGCGCATCTCGCGAATACGCACCCGCATGGCGGCCACTTCTTCGACCCACTCGGCATAAAGAGCCGGGTCACTGACGATGGTAGTCACTACGGCAGCGCCGTGTGACGGCGGGTTGGAGTAGTTGGCACGGATGACAGTCTTGACCTGGGTGAAGGCCACATCGGCGATCTCTTTGGTCGCGCTGACCAGGGTGAAGGCGCCGACCCGCTCGTTGTAAAGGCCGAAGTTCTTGGAAAAAGAGCTCGCCACCAGCAGCTCGTTGTGGCACTCGGCGAAGATGCGCAGACCCTCGGCATCCTCTTCAATACCTCGGGCAAAGCCCTGATAGGCAAAGTCAAACAACGGCAGCCAGCCAGCAGCAGCACTCTGCTTGGCCAGGGCGCGCCACTGCTCGGCAGTGGGGTCGATACCGGTCGGGTTGTGGCAGCAGCCGTGCAACAGCACCAGCTCACCTGGCTGCACTTCGGAAAGCGAGGCCTGCATGGCGGCAAAATCGAGCCCCTTGGTCGCGGCGTCGTAGTACTTGTACCATTTCACGGTCAAACCGGCGGCCTGGAACACGCTCACGTGGTTGGCCCAGGTGGGATCGGAGATCCAGATGGTCTTGGCCAGACCGTTGCGCACCACGAACTCAGCGGCAATGCGCAGGGCACCGGTACCACCCGGCGCCTGGGCCGTCTTGGCACGACCGCTGGCGATCAAGGCGGAGTCCTGCCCGAACAGCAGTTGCTGCACGATGCGGCCGTATTCGATATTGCCTTCAATACCGAGGTAGTTCTTGGTCTTCTCGTCGGTGAGCAGCTGCTGCTCGGCTTGCTTGACGCGGTGAAGGATAGGGGTGGCACCGGTCTCATCCTTGTAGATCCCGACCCCCAGATTGATCTTGTGGCTGCGAGAGTCAGCGCGGAAGGCTTCGGTCAGGCCCAGGATCGGATCCGCTGGGGCGGCAACAACCTTTTCAAACATGGTATTCCCTGTATTCCGTTGAGTTCGTTGGGTGGCAAAGCGGCTTGTTAAACAAAAGCGCTCATCTGGCGAGCGCTTCGTCAACTCTTTATATCATCGTGCTTCATGGGGGAAAACCGCTTTCTCACCAACATCTGCGGCAATATCAACCGACCGCATGCCACTCTGACGCCAGTGCGCACACCTCGGCGGACAAACCACCATTGGACTCAACCAAGCCGCTACAAGCTGCTAACAAAGGCTTGGGGATCCGGCTCGGTTCCCAGGGGCGACCATCACCCAACGGCTGGGCATAGGCCGACACTATGGGGGAAAAAGCAGTTGGCAACCACCAGCTGGCCGGACGGCCCAACCGCTGGGCCAGCGTCAGTGTCCGATCCACCCCGGCAGGATCGAAGGAGGTAAGGTGGCTCCACTGCACATTCGGCGGCAGGGCGGCCACTACCTGTTGCAAAGCAACTTGCGCCGCCATGGGCGCCCATACCAGCAAAGTGCCGGGATCAAGGGGCAGCTCGGCAAAGGCGCCGACGCTGTCGGTGGTGATCACCCGCTCGATGTTTCCCTCTCCCCAGAGGATCTTGCCAAGACCCGCCAGGGTTCGCTCAGGCAGGGCCACCTCGCCGAGTGCCTGCAGCCAGGGCGCCGCATCGATCAGGGTACCACCGCAGAAGAACAGGCTGAAGGGCTGCGGCGCACGCAAGCGCAACAGCTGATCGGCGCAGAGCCCAATGCCCTTGTCCTCGAAATCGATCTGCTCGTTTGGGCTGAACGTTGCCCCTGATTTGCGATAGAGCGCCGCCAGCACCCGTTCGTTGACCTGCTCGCCCAACTGCCAGCCCTGAGCGTGCAACCACTCCTCGGGCTCGGGGGGAGCGGTGGCGATCTCGGCCAGCATCAGCTCGCGGGTCAGATAGCGCCGACCGGCAGGGGTCAGCTCATAGCTGTGATTGCCAAGGGCGAGCAGCAACCGGTTGTCCTTGAGCAGGCCCACCAGCGGCAGATACTGGCGAGCCCGGATCACCAGGGGGGAGTGATCCAGTAGCTGGCGGGCCAGTTCCCGCCAATGCGGGTGACTGAAGTCAATCAAGCGTCATCCTCCCCTGTTTGTCGAACGTCCTTCAACGAGTTGAATAATCTAGCGATTCACTGGCAAAGAGCCAAGGACAAAAAAGAGACAACGTGAGCTGGCGCAGCATCAACGCGAGGAAAAAATACAGAGCAATAGAAGAGAAAAGAGGCGGGGATAGATAAAACAAAACGGCCAAGCAAGCTTGGCCGTTTATCAACTAAATCAGCACTAGGGCTAGATTAGAAGTTGTATTGCAGGGCAACAGTCCACTCGTCGTCCAGATTGTCGATACCCTGGATTTTGTACTCGGTGTACGCCTTCAGCTTGGAAGTGAAGTTGTACTGAACACCCAGCAGGAATTCATCAACCTGGTCTTGGTACTCTGCGCCAGCAGCGCTGGAGTTAACCTTGACTTCTTTGAAGTTGTAGCCAGCCAGCAGGGTCCAGGCATCAACGTTGTAAGAAGCGGCCAGCTCGTAACCACGGCCCTTGTCTTTGTCACCACCAGTGGAGCTGTCATAGCTCAGGTCGCCGCGGGTGAAAGCACCGGCGAAGTAGAAACCGTTGATGGCGTAGTGTGCGCCCAGTGCCCACTCTTCCTTGTCACCGGTATGGTTGTTTGAGGTGCTTTCCAGGTCGGAATAGGCATAACCAGCGTTCAGACCCAGACCGAAGTCGAAGTCATAGCCAGCAGCAGCGGCATAACCGTAGTTACGCTTAACATCCGGACCATAAATGGCAACTTCTTTGATGCCCTGACCCATGTCAGTCACTTTGACGGCTTTGTCATCATTGGTCTGATAGGAGAGCTTGCCCTTGAAACCACCAATGGCGTTGGAGTAGATGATCTGGCCTTCTTGACGACCGTCGTAGAAGTTACCTACGTTACCCCATTCGTTGAAGATATCGGTCGGTTCCAGCACGTCGTAGAACGCGGTATCGGTCTGACCGAAGATGATCTTGCCGTACTGGGTACCGTCGAAGCCAACATAGATATGACGGGAGTCAAACTTGTTGTCGGAGTTTTCAGCAGAAACTTGCCACTCGGTCTTGGCGATACCGGACCAGGTGTTGTTCAGAGCAACTTTACCGGACCAGCCCAGACGGGAGGAACCAATCAGCTCACCATCAACGTCTTTGTAGCCAGAAGCGTCATTAGCATCAGCTTTGTTGTGCTCACCGTAGTAGTTAGCCTGAACACGGCCGTATATGTCAAAAGTGGTACCGTCTTTGTCATAGATCACTGCAGCGTTAGCGGCAGATGCAAACAGAGCCGGGATAGCAATAGCCAGAATTGTCTTTTTCATAGTTTCCAATGCCTACTGTAATTAAACACTAAGTTGTTGTTATTCCCTGTGTTAGCGATGTTCTTTGCATCACTATGCGATCGAGACTAGCACCGGGTTTTCCAATCCGCAATGAAAAAACTTGGAACTTCTTACGAAAAGCATGGTCATAGCGGAAAATTTGTGACCTGAATCGCACATTGTTTGCACCTTTTGGGAAAACGTTTACAGCGATAATGGCTGGCTTTAGTGGCCTATTCTGGTTAATTATCGCTCAGTAACGAGGACTCGCCTTATAAATAGAAGAAGAGGTCTGATCTGTGCGTTGCACCATGCCTCGACCCGGGTTGGCAGTTACGGGTATCCTGTCCTTCTTCACCCCCCGCAACGGTCTTTTCTTTCATGCTGTCTACCCGCCTCAAAGCCGCCATTCGCAATACCTATCGTCAAATCGCCGATGGGTTACCCGGTTTTGTGCCGCGCAAAGAGCAGAATTTTCTGGTGGCGGAGATCGCCAAGACCCTGACAGGGGAATATGACAAGCAGCGTCGCATCCTGGTGGCAGAGGCAGGCACAGGCATCGGCAAATCCCTCTCCTATGCCCAGGGCGCCATCCCGGTGGCGCGCCTGACCCAGAAGAAGCTGGTGATCTCCACCGCTACCGTCGCCTTGCAAGAGCAGCTGATCCACAAGGACCTGCCCTTTTATCACCGCCACAGCGAGCTGCCATTTCGTTTCATGCTGGTCAAGGGGCGTCAGCGCTACTGCTGCGAACATCTGCTGGAGCAGGCCGCCAATGGCGCCGAGATGGCTAACTTCGAGTTCAACTTCGAGGCGCTGAGCAAGCACAAGCCGTCAGATTCTGACAAGGAGCGTTATCAAGCGCTGTGGCAAGCCTATACGGACGGGAAATGGGATGGCGACCGGGACAACTGGCCCAAGCCCATCCCGGATCTGTGCTGGGATCGCATCGCTGCAGACCGCCACACCTGCAACAAGGCGCTGAGCCATCATCAGCACTGCCCCTTCCACCGCGCCCGCAACGACATGGATGCCGCCGATGTGCTGGTGGTGAACCATGCCCTGTTGCTCTCCGATCTCACCATGGGCGGAGGCATCATATTACCCCCCCCCGATGAGTGTCTCTATGTGCTGGACGAAGCTCATCACCTGCCCACCATAGCCCGGGATCACGGCGCCGCCTCGGCCAGCGTCAAGGGCTCTCGTCGCTGGTTGGAGAAGCTGGTACAGAGTGCCGGCAAGCTGGCCAGGACGCTAAACAAGGACAGCCTGCTCGATCCGCAATTGAAGCTGCAGGATGCGCTGGCTTCCCTGCAACCGGATCTGAAAGCACTGGAGCAGTGGCTCGGCGCCAACGACCGGCTGTTCAATGGTGAGGCACACTATCGATTCGCCGAAGGTGTGCTGCCAGACCCCCTGCCCATGCTGGCGGAAAACCTGAAAGAGACGAGCAAGAAGGCGCTGCGGGCACTGGACAGGATGCAGGGCGCCATCGGCGAGGCGTTGAAGGATGGCGAGATCCGGCGCAAGGAGGCCGAGCCCCTGCTAGCGGAAAGCGGTTTTCACCTGCAGCGGCTGGAGAGTTTCTGTGCCCTGTGGGAGATGCTGGGACGCCATGTACCCGAGGGCAAGACCCCGCTCGCCCGCTGGATGGCCAAAAGCGACGATGGCGACATCTGGTTGCACGCCTCCCCCATCGAAGTCGGGTATCTGCTGGAGGAGTGGCTCTGGTCCAGGTGTCTGGGCGCCGTGCTGGTGTCGGCCACCCTCACAGCCCTCTCTTCGTTCAGCTATTTTCGCCACCAAGTCGGGCTGAAAGAGCACGACGGCACCCGCTATCTGCGTTTGCGCTCCCCGTTTGACTACCAGAAAGCCGAACTCTATCTGCCCAGAATGGAGCATGAGCCCAGCTCCCCCGCCTTCACCCAGGAGCTCATCAGTGCCCTGCCCCGCCTGCTGGCAGGCAAGGAGGCGAGCCTGGTGCTCTTCTCCTCCTACCGGCAGATGAACGAGGTGGCGGTGGGACTGCGAGCCAAGGGCCTCTCCTTGCTGGTGCAGGGAGAGGCTTCCCGCAATGCCCTGCTCACCCTGCACAAGCAAAAGTGCGACGGCGGCCAGGCCAGCATTCTGTTTGGCACCGGCAGCTTCTCTGAGGGGCTGGACTTGCCTGGCCACTACCTCACCAACCTGGTGATCACCAAGCTGCCTTTTGCGGTGCCCAACTCGCCGGTGGAAGAGGCCACCGCCGAGTGGGTCGAAAAACGGGGTGGCAATCCCTTCCTGCAGCTGACAGTGCCGGAGGCTTCCCGCAAGCTCATTCAGGCCTGCGGCCGCCTCATTCGCAAGGAGGCGGACAGGGGCCGGGTCACCATACTCGACCGGCGTCTGCTGACCAAACGCTACGGCAAGGGGCTGCTCGATGCGCTGCCGCCATTCAGCCGCCGGATTGAATAAGGTCTTGCCCCCTGCGGGAGAAGATCCGGCTGGCCCACACCCCTTTTGATACCCAGAAAACGGTGGGTTGTCGGGCCAATACCTGGCGTCATAAACGCCTATTGCTGCCCTTGGGCAAACCTGTAAAAATGACCCCCTGTTTTTCAGTAGGCACTCGCCTGACTGTTCAAGGAGATGAAATGAAACTGACTGTTCTGGTGCCGGCTCTGGCTGGTCTGTTGTGGGCAGGTAGCGCCCTGGCCGATGCCCAATTGGAAGTCACCAACCCCTATGTCGTCCAGCTGATCGATGGTCAGCCTATCAATCCCAAGCTGCTCGACAAGTCCAGCACCTACCCCATCAAGGCGGGTGATCATCAGCTGGTCGTCGCCTTCGAAGGCAATTACTCCAGCCGCAGCGACATCAAGCTGGTGACCGCCGAGCCGCTGGTGATCAACTTCACCGCCGCCGACAATCAGAAACTGGTGCTGGATTACAAGAAGCCACGCAACGAAACCGAAGCAATACAGTTCGTCAAGGATCAAAAAGTGGTCCTGAAAGACAAGAGCAGCGGTCAAATCGTGGCCAGCGAGCAGTTCGTGCTGCCGAAAGTCGAAGGCTTCCAACTGACCCGTGACTACCAGCAAGAGCTGCTGGGTATGGGCAAGGCCTTCAACCAGCCGACTACGGTCGCCGTCTCCAGCGCCGCCGTCATGGCCGCCGCCAGCGCGCCGGTCCAGGTTGCCCCGAGCAAGGCTCAGAGCAACCCGGAAGCCCTGACCCAGCTGCAGAGCTGGTACAACAAAGCCGATACAGAAACCCGCAAAGCGTTCCAGATCTGGGTCATCCAGCAGCAGTAACGGCGCAGTGAATGCCATCTTGTACAAGAAGGGGAGCCTGGCTCCCCTTCTTCATATCCGCCGTTGAGGCGGCGCGCACGCGCCTTGGCTGAAGCCATTTTCCTGGCCCCATCAAGCAAGAGGCGACCCCGGGGTCGCCTCTTGCTTGATGGGGCCTTACTCTTCTCTTGGCTCGACTTGGCTCGTCCGGATGGCTCGACACCACCCGGTAACGCTGCGCCAGTCGACACCGGAGTAACGGCTTGATATCTACTTTTGACGCTTTCGGGCGTACTTGCGGCGGGCACGAGCCTGACGCTCATCTTCATGCTCGGCCTTCTCCTTGGCCTTCTGCGCCGCGTCCTCTTCGGCCGCCACTATCTCGGCGCTCACCATCTCCGGGGTTTCCAGTGAGATGCGCCCCAGCATGCCGGAGCGGAACTCGTTCACCAGGATCTCGGACGCCTTGTGCAGGTCGGCCAGGCCGCCTTTGCGCATGAAGGCGCGCTGGCGGGCGATCAACTCCAGCAGCTCGATCTCCGTTTCCGGCAGCTCGGCTATCTGGTAGCGGGCCTTGACGCGCTCCGGATAGGCCTTGATGAAGTAATCGGCGGCAAACATGGCGATGTCGGCATAGTCAAATACCGTGTCCTTGATGGCTGCGGTGATCGCCAGCCGATAACCACAGGAGGGCGGGTTGAGCTTGGGCCACAAAAAGCCAGGGGTATCGGTCAGGACGACGTTGTTATCGAGCTTGATCCGCTGCTGGGACTTGGTCACCCCCGCCTCGTTGCCTGTCCGGGCTATGATGCGCCCCGCCAGGGTATTGATCAGGGTGGATTTGCCCACATTGGGAATGCCCATGATCATGGCCCGCACGCCGCGCAGCTCCAGATTGCGCTCCGGCAGCATCTCGTGGCACAGGGTCAGCAGCTGCTTGATCTTCTCCGGCTCCTGCTGGGTCAGCGGCAGGGCCTTGATCCCTTTCTCTTTTTCCATGTGGGCCACCCACAGCGCCGTGATCTCGGGGTCGGCGAGATCCGCCTTGTTCAGCACCTTGATAACAGGGGTATCGCCACGCAGCTCGGGCACCAGTGGGTTTTCGCTGGAGAAGGGGATGCGGGCATCGAGCATCTCTATGATGACATCGACCTGTGGCATGACCTCGGCAATCTCTTTGCGGGCCTTGTGCATGTGGCCGGGGAACCAGTTGATGGACATATCCGTTACTCTCTGTAGGGGCTGCGGGCGCTGGCTTGCTATGGAACGAGCGGCGGGCAATGGCGGACGTCAGGCGTCGCAAGGGGGCGTATTTTACCTGCTGATGCCCGGATTTGACAGGTCATTCTAGCCCCATGAACGTAAACCCCCAACGCGCGAGCGCCCCTTGCCACCAGCACAAGCCCGCGTTTCATTCGACTGGTCTTTGCAGATAACTGATTGATACAACATAACATTCAAGTCTTGTCTTCACCGGATTGTCATCGATAACCACTAAAAGTGTCATCTGATCCCTTTAGGCTTCGCTCAGGTTTTACAAGGAGCGAACCCCAATGAGAAAAATGGCAGGACTTGCATTGATGATCGGCGCCGCCCTGGCCGCCGGCTGCAACTCCAACAACGACAGCGACACCCCAGAGTCCGGCGCCAAAAACGTCATCTTCTTCCTCGGTGACGGCATGGGCCTCAACACCCTGACCGCGGCCCGCATCTATGGCGTAGGAGAAGAGGGCAGTCTTACCATGGATACCCTGCCGGAGACTGCCTTCATCAAGACCTTCTCCCACGACTCCCAAGTCACCGACTCGGCCCCCTCCATGGCGGCCTACATGACCGGGGTCAAGAGCAACAACGGTGTCATCAGCATGGATGGCGATGCCACCTATGAGAGCGACTGCAGCAAGAGCGCCGGTAAGCCGGTCACCACACTGCTGGAGCTGGCCAAGGCCGATGGCCGTGGTACCGGCGTGGTGACCAGCACCCGGGTCACCCACGCCACCCCGGCCGCCACCTATGCGCACATCTGCAACCGGGATCTGGAAAATGACATCGCCGTCCAGCTGGTGCCGGGCGGCGTCGGTTACAACGGCACCCTGAAAGAGGGGCTGGATGTGGTGCTCGGTGGCGGCAGCAGCTTCTTCCTGCCCTTGGCCGACAAGGGCAAGCGGGAGGATGGCCGCAACCTTATCAGCGAGATGCAGGCCAAGGGCTACCAGTTCGCCAGCAATCTGGACGAGCTGAACAAGGCCGAGGCGGGCAAACCGCTGCTGGGGCTGTTTGGTGCAAGCCACATGAAATATGACCTGGACAGACCGGCCAGCGAGCCGTCGCTGGCCCAGATGACCCTGGCTGCCATCAAGCAGCTCAAGGATAAAGAGAAGGGCTACTTCCTGATGGTGGAAGGGGGACGTATCGATCACGCCCTGCACGACACCAACGCCAAACGCGCCCTGCAAGATACCCTCGCCTTCGACAACGCCATCAAGGCCGCTATCGACGAGGTAAAAAAGAGCGATCCCGAGCTGAAAAACACCCTGATAGTGGTCACCGCCGACCATGACCATACCCTGGTACTCAACGGCTATGCCAAACGCACCGGCAAGACCACGGCTGACAATCCGGGCGTGCTCGGGCTGGTGAGGAACTACGAGACCGGCGAACCGAGCAAGGATAGCGATGGCATGCCCTACACCATCATCGGCTTTGGCAACGGCTACAACCGGGTGGATGGCCCGCGCAGCAACGTCGCCGCGCTGGATGACGCCACCGTCTCCGCCAACGACTATCACCAGGAGGTGGTGGTCAAGGTGGGCGAGCTAGGCAACGAGACCCATGGCGGCACCGACGTCTTCCTCGGCGCCATCGGCCAGGGAGCGGACAGCTTCCACGGTTCACTCGATAACACCGCCGTCTTTGGCAAGGTCAAGGCTGCAGCCGGGCTGTAAGGAGCATTACCATGAAAAGCACCACCCCATACCACAACACCCTCGTCTGCACCGCCCTGCTCACCGCCCTCGGCTCCTTTGCCCAGGCCCAGGCCAGCGATGCCAAAAACGTCATCCTGTTTATCGGTGATGGCATGGGCCCCACTGTGCTCACCGCCACTCGTCTGTTCAAGGTGGGTGAAGAGGGCAACCTGGAGATGATGAAGCTGCCACGCAGCGCCCGCATCAAGACCTTCTCCAACGATGCCCAGACCACGGATTCGGCCCCCTCCATGGCGGCCTACACCACGGGCGTCAAAATGAACAACGAGGTGATCGCCATGAGCAGCGACACCAAGGCCGTCGCTCCGGCCAAAGATGCCAACGGCAACAAGGGCATCAACAACTGCACCAGCGACAACGGCTCGCCTGTGCCCAGCATACTGGAGCTGGCCAAAGCGGCGGGCAAGTCGGTCGGCGCCGTCACCACCACGGAGCTGACCCACGCCACCCCGGCGGCGACTTACGCCCATATCTGCCACCGGGATGCCGCCTATGCCATCGCTGCGCAGGCGGTGCCGGGCGGGGCTGGCTTCAACGCCGCGCTCGGGGACGGGGTGGACGTGCTGATGGGGGGCGGTGCCAATCACTGGACCCCCTACAGCGCCAGCAACAAGGGCGGCCGTGCCGATGGCCGGGATCTCACCGCCGAGCTGACCGCCCAGGGGTACAGCTATGTCACCACCCAGAGCGATCTGGCCAAGATAAGCAGTGGCAAGCTGCTCGGCCTGTTCAGTCCTAAATCCCACCTCGACTACGAGCTGGACCGCGTCGCCAAGGGGGCGGCCAATACCCAGCCATCCCTCTCCGAGATGACCGCCAAGGCGATCGATCTCTTGAGCCAGAACAGCCAGGGCTACTTCTTGATGGTGGAAGGGGGGCGCATAGACCATGCCCTGCACGGCACCAATGCCAAGCGTTCCCTCACGGATGCGGTAGCGCTGGATGACGCGGTCAAAACGGCGCTGGGCAAGGTGGACTTGAGCGATACCCTGATCGTGGTCACCGCCGACCACGACCACACCATGACCATCAACGGCTACTCCGCCAAGGGCAACAAAGTGCTGGATCTGGTCAAGAACGCCGACGGCTCGACCCAGAACGACGTGGATGGCAAACCCTTCACCACTCTGGTGTTCGGTAACGGTCCCAACCGCCCGGCGGTGCGTCCTACCCTCACCAGCGATGAGGTGATGAGCGACGACTACCTGCAGGAGACCGGCGTCAAGCTGGGCTCCGAGACCCACGGCGGCGGCGATGTGATGCTGTTCGCAGACGGCGCCGGCAGCAGCCGTTTCAAGGGCACGCTCGACAATACCCGCGTGTTCGGCAAACTGCGGGAGGCGCTCGGCCTGTAAGCTGCAGGGGCCCGGATGTCTGAACCCGGGCCCTGCTCTTTCGAGCGATCAAGCATGATGATCCGATTGTTACTTTCGTTATGGCTGCTTGGCAGCGCCCTCTCCTTTCAGGCTCAGGCCGGGGAGGCCCCCGATCTGGCCGCCCGGATCAGCTATCACGACAGGGTCACCAGCAGCGATGGCATTGCCAGGGAAAACAGCTGGCAAGAGAAGTGGATACGAGTCGGCAACCAGGTGTGGAGCCAGCGGCTCATCCCGTTGCCCTTGGCACGCGCCTATCACGCCACCCACGATGCCACCCCGGGCCACAAACACTTTACCCATCAGATGGCCGCCCGCTGGGTCAGCCGCAGTGAGGAGGGTGAGCTGCAACTGCGCTACGCCGACAGCTGGCACAACCAGCTGGTGGAGGTGCCGGTGGAAGAGTATGGCCAGGTGGCATTCAAACCCGATTGGGAGCGGATCCGCTACCTCATCAACCCGGCCCTGCTGCAAGGGATGACGCCCCTTGATGAGGCCGCCCCCGAACAGGCGCGCTGGTATGAAGGGCGCGAGGGCAAGCAGCGCACCCGTATCCTCTGGTCGAGCCGTTGGCAGTTGCCGCTGGTGGTGGAGTCGGCAAGCCTCGACGGCTATCGCAGCTACCGGATGACGGTGACCCTCAAGACCTTGCCAAAACAGCTGCCCTGGCAGCAGCTGGAGGGCTACCAGACCCTGGATCTGAGGGATTTCTTCGATTGACGCGCCACCCTGAATGAAGTGAGCAGACTGGCAGTGACGGGATGTTACACTGTGCTCTCATCCCTGATCCGGCCTCCTGTGCTGCTGCCTGCTCTTTCCGGCCATTCAGGCCCATGCCCTTGTAGTCATCGCGGCCGAGATCCCTCCTTATGTCATCCGCACCAATCAGGGTGCCCCGAGCGGCATGGCTGTAGAGGTGCAGGAGGACGCCACCCGCTGCCTCAAGGAGCCGCTGACAATCGAGCGAATGCCGCTGGCCCGCAACCGCATTCAGGACGATTATCAGGCCCCCTGACAACCCTATCAGGATAATTGCCAAAGCAGTCCAGAATGGTTATGGTATCCCCATGAAAGCGTTCATGATTTTTCCAAGCCAGCTCACACCCCGTTGAGCCCCCGCCCTCGCCCCTGACAGCGAGTCGTTCGGGGGCATGCGTTCCCGATCTGTTTTTTCGTATCGACCCCTTTTGCGACCAGCTTGTCTGCCATCCTGGTCATATGACCCATTGAGAAGGAATATCTTATGCAAAGACCTAATCTCGTGATTTCCAGCCTGGATCTTGATCGCATCGAACAGCTGCTCGGCAACCACCCACAGCACCTGGCATTGCAAGAGGAGCTGGACCGCGCCGAGATGCGTGAACCGGCCGACATGCCGCCGGACGTGGTGACCATGAACAGCACGGTACGCTTCAAGATGCAGAACAGCGGCAACGACTTCTGCCTGACTCTGGTCTATCCGAAAGATGTACAGGGGGATGAGTCCAAAATCTCCGTGCTGGCACCGGTCGGCAGTGCCCTGCTGGGACTGAAGGTGGGCGACAGCATCGCCTGGCCCGGCCCCGCCGGTCGCACTATCCAGGTCGAGATCCTGGAAGTGGTCTATCAGCCGGAACGGGCTGGCGAGCTGCACCGCTAGCCGCCACGGGCACGCGTCGACCCGACCATCACGGGAGACGGCGCGTGCTCTTCCTACCCTGACCCGGGCTGGGTGCAACGCCGCCCCCACCCTGATCCCGATCAAGTTTTGGGGCAGAAGCGCCCACCATATCTGACCACAATGCGCCCTTCCTCTTGAGCCCGAGCGAGGCGGCAGGTATCTTGTTGGCCGCGCCAGCACCCTGGCCGCAGATTTCAGGCTGACATCATGATAAAGATTGCCCTCATCGACGATCACCAGATCGTCCGTTCCGGTTTTGCCCAGTTGCTCAATCTCGAGCCAGACCTCAAGGTCGTGGCCGAATTCGGCTCGGCCGCCGACGCCCTCGCCGGGTTGCCGGGCAGTGGCGTGCAGTTGTGCGTATGCGACATCTCAATGCCGGATCAATCCGGGCTGGACCTGCTCAAGCGCCTTCCCTCCGGCCTCGCCGTGGTGATGCTGTCGGTCCACGACAGTCCGGCGCTGATCGAGCAGGCATTGCAGGCCGGTGCCAAGGGGTTTCTCTCCAAGCGCTGCAGCCCGGATGAGCTGATCGCCGCGGTGCGCACCGCCGCCCACGGTGGTTGTTATCTGACCCCGGACATCGCCCACAAGCTCGCCTGCAACAGCCAGGATCCCCTCACCAACCGGGAGCGGGAAGTGGCGCAGCTGCTGGCTCGGGGGCTGGAGGTCAAAGCCATCGCCGAACAGCTCGGCCTCTCCCCCAAGACGGTGCACGTCCACCGCGCCAACCTGATGGACAAACTGAAGGTCAGCAACAACGTGGAGCTGGCCCACCGCATGCTGGACAGCTGGTGATCCCCCGCCTTGCCAGCTATGTCGCCATCTCGCTGGCGGCCGGCTTCATTTTTGCCGCCGGCTGGTTTTGCCTGTGGAGCATCAGCCTGCATCTGGCGGGATCCCCCATACTGGCGGTGCTGCTGTTTCCGTTCGGCCTGCGCCTCGGCCTCCTGCTGCAAAGCCCGATCGCCTACTGGCCGCCGCTGCTGCTGTGTGAGTCCCTGCTGCTCTACTGGCTCAATCAGGAGGTGGGGCTGCCGCTGTGGCCACTGATCCAGGCGGGCAGCCTGCTCACCTTGCTGCCGTTGCTCATCGCCCGCCGCCAGCAGGTGCGCAACGACTGGCAACAGCTGCTGGTACTGCTGGCCACCGTCACAGTGGCTGCGCTGCTGCAATCCCTGCTCTGGCATCTGGCCGGGGAAGATGGCCTCACCGCCCTGCTGCTCACCCTGACCGGCGGCCTGACCCTCACCTCCACCTGCATGTTGATCTGGCACTATCTGACCCGCGCTACCTGGGTACCGCTCGGGCCGGCGCTGGTGGATCAACCGGTGGACTGGCGCTTTCGCCATCTGGTCTGGTATCTGCTGCTGTTCGTGCTGAGCCTCTGGCTGCAGCTCGGCCTGCCGGACTCGCTGGTGCGCTTCACCCCGTTTTGCCTCGCCATTCCCATCATGGCCATGGCCTGGCGCTACGGCTGGCAGGGGGCCCTGCTCGCTACCCTGATGAACACGGTCGCCCTGATGGCGGGGCAGGCCTGGCACGAACACCCGCTGGATCTGCTGCTCTCCCTGCTGGCCCAGAGCCTGACCGGCCTGCTGCTGGGTGCCGGGATCCAGCGCCAGCGCGAACTGAATCAGGCGCTGACCCGCCAGCTCGCCCACAACCGTCAGCTCACCGAGCGGCTGCTGGAAACAGAGGAGAGCATCCGCAAGGAGGTGGCTCGCGAGCTGCACGACGACATAGGCCAGACCATCACCGCCATCCGCACCCAGGCCGGTATAGTGCGCCGCCTAGCGCCGGACAACGCCGGGGTGGGTCAGAGCAGCGCTCTCATCGAGACCCTGTCGCTCGGCATCTACGATGCGGTGCGCAGTCTGCTCGGTCGCCTGCGTCCCCGCCAGCTCGATGACATGAGTCTGGAGCAGGCAGTGCGCGGCCTGCTGCGGGAGCTGGAGCTGGAGCGCCGCGGTATCGTCACCCGGCTCGAGTGGCAGCTGGCGGATGGGGATCTCTCCGATGCCCAGCGGGTCACCCTGTTTCGGGTCTGTCAGGAGGGGCTCAACAACGTGGTAAAGCATGCCAATGCCAGCTTGGTCACCATTCGTGCCCGTACCAGCGGCGAGCTGCTGCAACTGGTGCTGGAAGACGACGGGCGCGGTCTGCCGGAAAATCGCTCGCAGCAGGGCTATGGCCTGCTCGGTATTCGCGAACGGGTACAGGCGCTCGGCGGCGGCCTGCAACTCTCCTGCCCCCACGGCACCCAGCTGACCGTACACCTGCCCAATCGCAAACGGGAAGATCCCCATGACTGACGCGCCATCCCGGGAGCAGACCGTCTTATGCTGAACTTTATGCGCAGTGCGCCGCCACTGCCGCTCATTCGTGATCAGGCCGAGATCGATGCCAGCTACCGTCACTGGCGACTGCATATTCTGCTGACCATGTACCTGGGCTACGCGGTCTTCTACTTCACCCGCAAGAGCTTTAACTTCGCGATGCCGGACATGCTGGCAGACGGCATGCTGAACAAATCCGACATCGGCATGCTGTGGACCCTGTTCTACATCACCTACGGCTGCTCCAAGTTCTTCTCCGGCATCATCAGCGACCGCGCCAACCCGCGCTACTTCATGGGGCTCGGGCTGATGGCCACCGGCGTCATCAATATACTGTTCGGGCTCTCGTCGTCCCTGGGGTTGTTTGCGGCACTCTGGGTCGCCAACGCCTTCTTCCAGGGCTGGGGCTGGCCCCCCTGCTCCAAGCTGCTCACCAGCTGGTATTCCCGCAGCGAGCGGGGAGTCTGGTGGTCAGCCTGGAACACGGCCCACAACGTGGGCGGAGCCCTCATTCCGCTTATCGTCAGCACCATAGCCCTGCAGCATGGCTGGCGCTACGGCATGATAGTGCCCGGTGTCATCGCCATTGTGGCCGGGCTGTTTCTCTGCTGGCGACTGCGGGATACCCCGAGTGCCATGGGGCTACCCACTGTGGGGGTCTGGCGCAAGGATGCCATGGAGCTGGCCCAGCAGACTCAGGATGCGGGGCTCTCCCATCACCAGATCCTGCGTAAATACGTGCTCGGCAACCCCTATATCTGGCTGCTGGCGTGCTGCTACGTGCTGGTCTATGTGGTACGCACCGCCATCAATGACTGGGGCAATCTCTACATGACGGAGCAGCGCGGCTTCAACCTGATGAGCGCCAACTCGGCCATTTCGATGTTTGAGGTGGGGGGCTTTATCGGCGCTCTGGTGGCGGGCTGGGGATCGGATAAGTTGTTTAACGGCAACCGCGGGCCGATGAACCTCATCTTCGCGGTGGGGATCCTGCTGGCGGTGGGGTCGCTGTGGCTGATGCCCTTCTTCAGCTATGTGATGCAGGCAGCCTGCTTCTTCACCATCGGCTTCTTCGTGTTCGGCCCCCAGATGCTGATCGGCATGGCAGCGGCCGAGTGCTCCCATAAAAATTCGGCGGGGGCCGCCACCGGCTTCGTCGGCCTGTTCGCCTATATGGGGGCCGCGCTGTCGGGTTATCCGCTGGCCAAGGTGATGGAGATCTGGCACTGGAACGGTTTCTTCGTCGTGATCTCGGTGGCGGCCGGGGTCTCGGCCCTGTTGCTGCTCCCCTTCCTCAAGGCCCAGGCGCCGCGCACCCAGGCCCCGACACCGGAATAAGCGCCTTGAGGCGTCAGGCCAGTCGGCAGATCCGGTGCTTGCCCTTGGCCTGATAAAGGGCGCCATCGGCCGCCAGGGCGCACAGGCTCGACCACCACCATCGTCTAAGTCAGAGCACCTCCCTTTGGAACCCGATTAAATCCTCATCAAACCTTCACTTGTTGCATAAAATACCGCTGAGAATGCCCCATAAGAATCCCCTCCTGCGGCCCGCCGGAGCGCGAGTAACGTTTGGCACCACTGAATACGGGGGTCGGTGTAACAAAGTGTCCCGCCGGCATTTTGGACTTGAACCCGCTCCATTAGATAGATATGTTGTTTTCGTGTGATTTTATGAGTGCAGTCACGGGGAAAAAGCGCCACTAACCTATTGAGTCATCTGGCACAATCGGAAATTGGTACATTTTTCACTCAGCACGCAAGATATGGAATCTCATATGGGGCTTTTGCCTCAACCAAGACAATAATCCTGTCTTACCTGTTGCCGGATGCAGCAGTCTCTTGTGCCACGGAGTCGCACGGGAGCAGGTTCAAGGCTGAACACAACATCGACAGAGACGTCACTTATGATCAAAAAGCTCATTCTATCTACCTTGCTGTTTTGCGGACTGGCCAGTGCTGCGCCCGGTTCCACCCTTGACGCCGTGCTGGATCGCGGTGTGCTGCGGGTCGGCTTCGACGCCGGCTATCAACCCTTCGAAATGACCAACAAGCAGGGCCAGTACATCGGCTTCGATGTGGATCTTGCCAAGATGGTCGCCAAGGAGATGGGCGTGAAGGTCGAGTTCGTCAACACCGCTTGGGATGGCATCATTCCGGCGCTGCTGACCGACAAGTTCGATGTCATCATGGGCGGCATGACAGTCACCCCCCAGCGTAACCTGAGAGTCAACTTCGCCGACCCCTACATAGTCGTGGGCCAGACCATAGTCCTGCGCAAGGATAAGGCGGACGAGATCAAGTCCTTCAGCGATCTCAACGATCCCAAGTACAAGATCGCAGTCAAGCTCGGCACCACAGGCGAGCAGGCGGTCAAGCGTCTGATCCCCAAAGCCACCCTGCTGCAGTTTGAAACCCAGGACGACGCCAAGCTGGAAGTCATCAATGGCAAGGTCGATGCCTTCGTCTACGACCTGCCCTACAACGCCATCTTCGCCTCCCAGAACACCGGCGCCGTGGTGCACCTCGACAAGCCGTTCACCTTCGAACCACTGGCTTGGGCCATCCGCAAGGGCGACCAGGACACCCTCAACTGGTTCAACAACTACCTGCGCCAGATCAAGGGTGACGGTAGCTATGACCGCCTCTACAAGAAGTGGTTCGAATCCAACGCCTGGCTGAATCAGCTCAAATAACCTCCGGGGGGCGGCACCTTGCCGCCCCTGCACGCAGATCCCCACACAATAAATAACTACAACGAGGTTGCGACAGTGCACAACCCAACAAGACAGATGGAAAAACAGCCCAATCAGCTGCTCTGGCACGGCGTCTTTCTGCTGATGCTGCTGGCTGCCGTATTCGGCATCTATAAAGCGGTTCAGTCCGTGGATTACACCTGGCGCTGGGAGCGCATTCCCCAATACATCGCCTATCAGGCAGAGCAGAACAACCTGGCCGAATTTGACGGCACAGTGATCGCCGGCACCACCAGCGCCGAACAGGGCAAACTGTTCCTGCAAAACGATCTCGACCCCCATCAGCGCCAGGCCATTGCCAGCACAGGGATCAAGGTCGCAGAAGGGGATACCATCTTCCGGGGCGATACCCTGGATACCGAACTCACCTGGACCGCAGGCCCCATCGCCTGGGGCGTCTGGGTCACCGTCAAGCTCTCCCTGGTGGCGGGCGTGTTCGCCATCCTGCTCGGCACCCTGGCTGGCCTGGCGCGCCTCTCCCCCAACCCGGCCTTGCGCAATCTGGCGGTCACCTATGTGGAGCTCATTCGCGGCACGCCGCTGCTGGTGCAGATCTTCATCGTCTACTTCTTTATAGGCACTGTATTGAACCTGGACAGGTTCACCGCCGGGGTCGCCGCGCTGGCGGTCTTTACCGGCGCCTATGTGGCCGAAATCGTGCGCGCCGGTATCAGCTCCATCCACAAGGGGCAGATGGAGGCCGGTCGCAGCCTGGGGCTCACCTCGGCCCAGACCATGCGTTACGTCATCCTGCCCCAGGCATTCAAGCGGGTGCTGCCGCCGCTGGCAGGCCAGTTCATCAACCTCATCAAGGACTCTTCGCTGGTGTCTGTCATCTCCATCACGGATCTCACCAAGGCGGGGCGCGAGGTGGTCAGCTCCACCTTCAGCCCGTTCGAGGTGTGGTTCACCGTAGCCCTGCTCTATTTGGTACTGACCGGCACCCTCTCTTTCCTGGTACGTCGTCTGGAGGTGAAATATGCGCGCAGCAACTGATCCAATAATAAAAGCGACCGGAGTAGAGAAGTTCTATGGCACCGAGGTGCACGCCCTGAAAAACGTCAGCACCCAGGTGGCCGAAGGGGAAGTGGTGGTCATAGTGGGGCCGAGCGGATCGGGTAAATCCACCTTCCTGCGCACCCTCAACCAGCTGGAGACCATCAACGACGGCAACATAGTGGTCGATGGCATCTCTCTGACCGAACCGGGTGACGTCAACAAACTGCGGGAAGAGGTGGGCATGGTGTTCCAGTCCTTCAACCTCTTCCCCCACCTGAACGTGCTGGACAACATCTGCCTCGCCCCGCAGAAGGTGCGCGGGCTGTCGCGCAACGACGCGCGGGACAGGGCCAAGGCCCTGCTGCTGAAGGTGGGGTTGTCAAACAAGGCTGAGAGCTATCCGTCCCAGCTCTCAGGCGGCCAGCAACAACGGGTGGCCATCGCCCGGGCGCTCGCCATGCAGCCACGCATCATGCTGTTTGATGAGCCCACCAGTGCCCTCGATCCCGAGATGGTGGGCGAGGTGCTGGACGTGATGAAGGGGCTGGCCCGCGAGGGCATGACCATGGTGGTGGTGACCCACGAGATGGGTTTCGCCCGCGAGGTGGCGGATAGGGTGCTCTTCATGGAAAACGGTGAGCTGCTGGTGGATGAGAAGCCGACCGACTTTTTTGACAATCCCCCCTCCCCGCGCCTGCGCCAGTTCCTGAGTCAGGTGCTCTGACGCTGACAGCCGAAAAAAGCAGGAGAGGGAGTCCAGGGCTCCCTCTGTTTTTCCATCCCGGACTTGGCCTGCCATCATAATGGCGCAGGATCCCGCAGCAACACTGTGCCAGGGACCTCGCCCCTGCCAGGTCCCTCACCCATCTTTATATCACTTTAAAACAGATACTTACCATCATGCTTGCCATGAGTCAGCCAGCCGATGGCAGTGCAATATGCTAATGAAATATTAAATCCATTCGGTATGCTGGAACACAACTGGTCAAACCGGATGCCCACCATGGATGTGCAACTGCTGCTGCTCTACCTCTCCCCGGTCTTTCTGGCCTTTATCGGCTGGGAGATGTGCTATCTACGCAAGCACGGGGCGGCCTTTCCCACCGCCACCTACCAGTGGCGAGACCTGTTCGCCAACGCCACCCTGGCGCTGATGCATCAGGGGGGCGATGCACTGACGGCCATCGCCATCGCTTACCTGTATGACGCCCTCTGGGGCTGGCGCCTGTTCGACATAGAGCTCAATATCTGGAGTCTGTTGCTGCTCTTCTTGCTGCAGGATCTCTGTTACTGGCTGTTCCACTTTGCCAGCCACCACGTGCGCTGGCTGTGGGCCTCCCACGTGGTGCATCACAGCTCGGAGCGACTCAACCTCTCCACTGCCTTTCGCCAGAGCCTGATGTATCCCATCTCAGGCATGTGGCTGTTCTGGATCCCCATGATCCTCATCGGCTTCCCGCCCCAGGCCGTGGTGGCAACCGTGCTGCTCAGCCTGGGTTTTCAGTTCTTCGTCCACACCCAGGTGGTGGGCAAGCTCGGCTGGCTTGAGTGGGTCTTCAATACGCCCTCCCACCACAGGGTGCACCACGCCAGCAACGCCAAATACATAGACAGCAACTTCGCCGGCGTGCTCATCATCTGGGATCGGCTGTTTGGTACCTTAGTGGAAGAGGACCCCGCCGAGCCGTGTCGCTTTGGCATCACCAAGCCTATCCACAGCTTCAACCCCCTCACCCTCACCTTCCACGAGTGGCGGGACATGCTGCGCGAGGCCCGTGGCCTCCCCTGGCAGCAGAAACTGAGCGTGCTGTTTGGCAAGCCGGCTGGCCCCGGCAGCATCTGAATCAGAACCTTGAGGCAGAGAAAAAATGAGAGCGCCACCAGGGCGCTCTCGTTCATTGCGAGTCACAGACCCAGGTCAGACATGGGCAAATGACCAGAGTGCAGGCAGGAGGCTCACCAGGGTTATCCCGGCCAGCAGTCGCTCGCGGCCACTGAGTCGTTCAGCGCCAGCCTGCTGACGGCGGCTATAGAGAAACAGCAGCAGGCCCGGCCCGTAGAGCAGCAAGGAGAGCAGCAGGTATTCCACCCCGGCGGCATAGAGCAGCCAGAGGCCGTAACCACTCGACACCAGCGCCACCGCCCGCATCAGCCCCCGGCCCTGCCCGCTCTCACTCTTTCCACTGAAAGAGAGCTTGAGCAGAAACAGGCCGATCAGCAGATAAGGCACCAGGATCATGGAGGTGGAGATGAGCAGCAGGCTGGTATACCCCTTGCCGAGCAACCACACCAACAGCAGGCAGCCCTGCACCGTCAGACTGGTGAGCCACAGCGACGCTATGGGGGTGCCGTTGCGGTTCTGGCGCCGGAAGATGGCCGGAAAGGCGCCGTGGCGCGCCGCACTGAACGGCACCTCGGCCGAGAACAGGGTCCAGCTCACATAGGAGGCGAGCACAGAGACAATGAGGCCGACGCTGATCAGCAGCTTGCCCCAGGATCCCGTCATCTGGGCCATCAGCCCCGCCATGGAGGGGTTGGGCAGGGCCGCGAGCTCGGGTCTGCTCAATATCCCCAGCGCCAGTACCGAGATGAGCACATAGAGCAGCAGTGCCAACACGACCCCAAGCACGGTGGCCGTGCCCACATCCCGCCGGTTCCTGGCACGGGCCGACAAAACGGCCGCCCCTTCGATGCCGGTAAAGACCCAAAGGGTGATAAGCATGGTGTTGCGCACCTGCTCGGAGACAGGTACCGCCAGGGTGCTGCCCCCCTGATCTGCTGCGAAGGTCACAGGGTCGAAGTAGTAACAGGCAAACAGGATGAACAGCAGCAACGGCAGGCTCTTGGCCAGGGTCGCCACCAGATTGAACAGGGCCGCCTGCTGCACGCCGCGGGCCACCAGCAGATGCACGGCCCAGAGGATGCAGGACTCGCCAATAAAGGCAGCCAGGGTGTTGCCCTCGCCAAACCAGACACTGCCTGGGGTATCGACGAAGCTACCAAGGGCCGCGAAGGCGATCACCAGATAACCCACCACGCCTATGGTGGCGCACAGCCAGTAACCCCAGGCAGAGAAGAAACCCACCAGATCGCCAAAACCGGCGCGGGCATAGCTGTAGATGCCGCCATCGAGATCGGGTCTGAGCCGCGACAGGTAGAGAAAGCTCGCGGCCAGCGCCACTATGCCCACCCCGGTCACGCCCCAGCCGATCAGCACGGCGCGGGCACCGGCCACCTCGGCCATGTTCTGGGGCAAGCTGAAGATGCCCGCCCCCACCATGGAGCTGAACACCAGCGCGGTGAGGGACCAGAGGCCTATTTTACTCTCTTTCATATGCTCTCCCTAGCGCAGCCGGCTGGCCAGTGCCTGAATATGCTCGGGGCCAATGCCGCAGCAACCGCCGATGAGAGAGGCCCCCACCCCGCGCCAGCGCTCGGCCCAGCCAAGGTAATCCAGCGGTCCCAGATCAGCGCGGATCTCGTCCAGCCCGTCGTTGGCGGTCGCCTCTTTTGGCTGGGGCGGAAAGGCATTAGCGTAGGCGCCGAGGCGAATATCCCCTCGGCCCAGCGCCTGCAAGCTGGCGCCTGCCACCGTCAGCGCCGCCTCAATCACCTCGGGCTGACAACAGTTGAACAAGATGGCATCCACCCCGACCGCGACCAGCGCGGTGACGGCATCGACCACCCGCTCGCCGGAGCGCAGGGTCGGCTCGCTCCCCGGCGCTTCGTCCTCCAGCGTAAAAGAGACCCAAAATGGTTTGCCATCTGCAGGCAGCAGCGCCTTGAGGGCCAGTGGTTCGGCAATCAGGCTCATGGTCTCGGCCAACCAGATATCCACATGGGGCGAGAGCGCCCGGATAAGCGGCGTCGCCAGCTCGCTCACCCTGTCCACCTCGAACAGATCGGCGCGGTAAGAGCCAAACAGCGGCGGCAAGGATCCCGCTACCTGCACGACGCCGCCTTGCTCATTGGCAACCTCGCGGGCCAACTGACCAGCCAGCGCCGCCAGCGCTTCCCCCTCGGCGGCACATCGCTCGGCGCCAATATGAAACGGCACCAGCGCATAACTGTTGGTGGTGATGACCCGGGCACCGCTGGCCACATAGGCCTGATGCACCTCGCGCACCGTCTGCGGCGCCTCCATCAACGCCAGTGCCGACCACTCGGGCTGGCGAAATGGCGCCCCCCGCCGTGCCAGCTCACGCCCCATGCCACCGTCCAGTACCCACAATGCCTGTGTTTCCATCTGTCCTGTCTCTTTGTGTTGTGTTTGTCTGCATGTTGCATCTGCTGCTGTTCTCCTGACTGGCGTGGCGGTTCCTCGCCTTGCCCCTTCAGGATGAACGGCTAAATCAGCCATAAAAACATATGGATGTTTAGATGGCCAAATAAAGATAAAACAAAGCAGAGCCGACGGCAATCGGTATCACCGGAAATCCGCAGACAACAGAGACGGGAAAACAGCGCAGGAAGTAGCAGGCAGAAAAACGTGAGGCCACCCAGGGGTGGCCTCACTGCAACAGTGATGAACAGGTGGCTTAACGCCCTGCCAGCACGCGTTTTATCTGCTTGGTCCAGTCGGAAACCAGGCCCTGCTGGGGCAGCCCCTTCCAGATCTGCTCCCACTGAGCCGGGCTCAGAGGACGACCCAGTCGACGCTGCACCCCGGCATAGAGATAGTCGTGGGCCGTGGTGGCAGCCTGGGCGGAAGTGAGGAACTTGGAGACAGGATCGGTCAGCCGCACATCCCGCATGCCGAGCAGCGGATAGTCGTTGTGCACCGCCGCCAGCATGGTTTCGCGCATGGCCGATTCGATGTAACCACGGGCAAACAGGGCGGTCACCGACTCCAGCGATCCCTGATCCGGGCCATGATACTCTTCATCGAATACCGGGCTCGGCTCTGCCACGGCACTTTGCACCACGGCATCGGGATCCGGTTGCGGCACCACCACCGCCTTGGGGGCAGCAGGCTTGGCAACGGCAGTGGCCTTGCGGGGCGCGCTCTGGCTGCAAGCGCCCAGTGCAAGGGCGAGCGCCACACAGGCTAGCGCACGGGAATGAGACTGCATCTTCATGACTCCTTGATAGCTCCTTTACGATTCCTGAGCAGGTTTCTCGGTCAAAACGGGTTCCACCCGGGTCACCAGCAGTTGGTCAATCTTGTAACTGTCGATGTCGACGACTTCGAACTTGTAGCCCGCGTATTTCACCGAGTCGGTACGTTTGGGGATCTTGCGCAGCATGAACATGATGAAACCGGCGATGGTCTCGTAGTTCTGGCTATCCGGAAACGCCTCTATGTCGAAGGCACGCATCACGTCGGAGATGGGGGTCACCCCGTCCACCAGCCAGGAGTTTTCGTCCCGCTGTACGATCTGCTCTTCCACCACGTGGGTAGCCCACTCGCCCATGACGGTACTCATGAGGTCATTCATGGTGACGATTCCCACCACCAGGGCATACTCGTTCATCACCACGGCGAAATCGCCCCTGTGGTTCTTGAAGTACTCCATCGCCTCGTAGAGGTTGAGGGTGTCGGGAATGATGATGACGTTCTGCACCAATGAGCCGCTGTTGAGATCGATGCTCTGGCCGCTGATGACACGGATCAGCAGCTCTTTCGCATCGACGAAGCCCTTGATGCTGTCGAGGTTGTGATCGCACACCAGAAACTTGTTGTGCGGATGTTCTGCGATCTTGGCCTTGATGCTCTCCTCACCCTCTTGCAGGGTGAAGTAAATCAGGCTCTCGCGGGCCGTCATGGCGGAGGTCACACCAAGGGACTGCAACTCGAATACGTTCTCGATGAGCTGATGCTCTTCACGCTGGATGACACCGGCCTCAGCGCCCGCATCCATCACCGCATAGATGTCGTCAGAGGTGATCTCGTCGTTGCGAATCATGGAGACCCGCAGCAGACGGAACAACCCATTCGCCATGCCATTGAAGAACCACACCAGCGGCATCAGCAGCGTCACGCACAGCAGCATGGGGCGTACCACCACCACGGCGACCCGCTCCGGCATGGTCATGGCCAGACGTTTGGGCATCAAGTCGGCGAGCAGGATGAACATGCCGGTGACGAACACGAAAGAAGCGGTGGAACTTATCTGGCTGAGCCAGGGGCCCTGGTAGAAGCCGGAGATGAGCACCTTGATGGCAGGATTGAGGGCAGACTCACCCAGGATACCGCCCAGGATGGCGACAGTATTGAGGCCAATTTGCACCACGGTAAAGAAATTACCCGGCTGGGCCTGCAGCGCCAGCACCTTGGCGGCATGGCGGTTTCCCTCATCGGCCATCACCTGCAACTTGATCTTGCGGGAGGCGGCAAGGGATATCTCGGAAAGAGAGAAGAACACGCTGCTGGCAACCAGCAACATCAGAAGAAATATACTATCGGCAAAACTCATGATTAACCTATTGCTACACCCGTCTTAGCACAAGACGGAAAACTGGGCCTGGGAGACCAGACCGTGAGTCCATCCGAGACTCACACAGGGGGCACATTCTAGCAGAAAAGCGCCTGTTGGGTGGCGATATCTTACTCTGGCGCTCAGTGCAACAAAAAAGGCGCCCAAAGCGCCTTTTTATTCATTCTGCCATCAGGTTCACCAGGCCCAGCAAACTCAAGGAACTCAGCCCTACGCCTTGCTATGTCTGGCTTACTACAGTAATCCCTCAGACAAGCTGGAAGCTCTGATGAGCTTTCATTCCCCCTCATGAATGGTCAGGTGTGGTCAATCATGTGGACACCCCACAACTAACCTGCTTCACCTTTCAGAGGATTGAACTGCACGGCATCCTGTAAAAAATCAGGGGCGAAATGAGCATAGGTCATCGTCTGCTGGATAGATGCATGACCTAGGATCCGTTGCAGCACCAGGATGTTCCCGCCATTCGCCATGAAGTGAGTGGCAAAGGTATGGCGTAGTGCATGCACGGCTTGCCCTTTGGGCAAATCAGGCTTCACAGCCCTTAATATCTCTCGCACCCGAAGGTAATTCGCCGTGGGAAACAACACCCCCCGTTTGTTCGCCACCCATTGAGCCTCAACCGCTGCACTTATGGGGACTGCCCGATTTTTACCATTTTTGGTAGCTACGAACGTCACCCGCCGGTTGACCACATGCTCGGCCCGCACGGTGGAAGCCTCGCTCCACCGTGCGCCGGTACTCAGGCATAACACTGCGATTCCTCGATCATCCCCACTCAACCCAGCCAACAAGTGCTGTACCTCTAGTGGGGAGAGATAACTCATCTCTCTGGGGGCAACCTTCAAGGCTTTCAGTTCCCGAATCGGGTTATCACCGAGATAGAAACCGCCCTCTATGAGGAAGTTGAACATACCGCTCAACTCCACCACCAGGCGGTTCACACTATTGGGAGTTATGCTTGCGGCCAGCATACGTGAGCGCAACAAAGTCAAAGTATGGGCATCAAGCTGATTGACCCGCACCTCACCCAGATAACGATCTGCACGCAGCAAGGTGCGGCGTGCATGGGTACCCCATTTTTGATGCTGCCCTTTATGCGCCCACCAGATTTCGATGAGCTCAGCCAGCGTGCGGGCATCTATGGGCTTATCCTGCCAGGGCTTGTCATGCTGCGTCGCCAGCACATGCCGCTCAAAGGCAACAGCTTCGTGTTTCTTGGCAAACCTCCGCCGGATCCGCTTTCCATTGCGGCCCGTCGGTCTAACGTCCACTTGATACTGACCATCATCGAGCTTCTTAATTGACATAAGAGAGCCCTCCGATCTTAACCACTTCATTCGCCCGATGATTACTCAGGCTCATCCACTCGATGGCGTCGAGAAACGCCAAGTGCAGGGTTAGCCAGTTTTCTGGTCGGAGGCTGAGTAACCTGTTGCTTCTTGCCCAAAGTGTGCGAGAGCCGGTGCGATTTGCCCGGCTTCAGGTGCTACCTGATCTGTCATAAGCCATAGCGTGTATTTGGTTAGTTTTGGAAAAGCCAAGATACGTTGCGCCACTTCCATTGAGGGGATCGTTCTTCCCCCTTCGTAATGATCCAGAGTCCCTAATGGGATACCGCAAGCTTCAGCAAACTGCTGCCGGGTCATCATCTCCGACTTTCTGATCAAACGAATTTTTTGACCAATGCCACTTGATTTCATTAGTATCGATCCATAGTATGATTGCTATCGATTTGATGGCTTTTGCAATTTCCATCATAGAAGCCCCTGAAAGCTCACTAGAGCCCACAGAAGGCAACCGGAGAGATTACCAGAGATGAACGACACAACCAAAAAGCCAGATGGTGAGAACGATATTCCCGCGCGCTTCATGATCGGGCTGACCCCCACCATGGTGCATACGGATGCCGTAACAGCAGATGCTTTTGGCAGAGCTATCGGCAAAACGCGCAAGGCGGTGGTGGAAATGATCAAAGCGGGCAAGCTTCCTGGTGTTGAGATGAAGATCCCCGGCAACCCGGGAGCCAAAGGCGATTACTACGTTTACCTCCCAGCTTGGAACGCAGGCATAAAGCTCGCCTTCGAGAGCCGCCCAAAAGAGATCCGCGACGGTTGGCTGGCATGGCTGGGGCTGAGTATATGACACCCCACACAGATTACCCGGCCATGCTCCGGGCCCAACTCCTACAAAGTAAATCCCAAGTGCCGCGCTACTGGCGCGAGGCCAACCAAAAACAGCGGGCTGCCATCTGCTACACCGCAAAGTTGCCGGCCACGTTTTCCGGGCCGGAATTACCCATTGGTCGTGGTGATAGGGAATCTATCCGCCAGGCGGTGATTGAGCTCGATTTGCAGCATCTGTTCCATGGGCGCATGTCCGAATACGAGTGGCACACCGGCTGCCTGCCAGAGCTGCAACCCGAAGAGAAACCAAGAGAGGAAACAGGGCCGGCCGAGCGGCTGGCGAAGAGTAAGGGCTTGTTGATGTCACTGGTCAGCACCCCACAAACCGTAAATAGCAGGCAAGAAAAAACCCCGGTCAACGGCGCTGCAAACGCCTAACGGGGTTCCTATCAATCACTTATCACGGAAATTGACATGCAAATGTTACCCATTCATCGAGCTGTCCGCAATGCTCGGCTCCAAAACCGCAAGCTGGCAACTCATCCCGGTCGCCACCTCAAAACGAACCCTGACCGCATCGCCGTCGCTGAACGCCCCGCCGCCATGGCCTGGGGTGGCCTGTGGGGATTAGTCAACCGCTGCAAAGGGGGGCTGTGATGGCCTTCTATCCCATCAGCCCCCGCGCGGCTGGCTACGGGGTGCGCTGCACCTTACTGGTCTTACGGCTGTCAGCTTGGGCACCACTACCGTCCGAGAGAGCCCACTGCTACATCGAACGCAAAAACGCGCGGGTCGCTGTGCGCTGGTTCGATACCCATTG
>NZ_JAACGC010000033.1:0-42910 GCF_029237385.1 Aeromonas sp. 1HA1 | reverse complement strand
GTCCGTGAGCGGGTCGGTTGACTCGGCCTCTGGTTGTGGCAGGGCTCTGAGGGTAGAATTAGTCATGGCGTATCACCTCTGTTGATTGAGATTCTTCGCGGGAATCAATCAGCAGGATACGCCACCTTCTCTATCTCCCCCATACACCAGAAATCACCATAACTCACGTTATTGAGCTCTTTGGCGAGTTCTAGCAGGCTGAGTTTGCGACGTGCTACTTTCTCGTTGGTGGTCATACGGTGACTCCAGATAACACGGTAGGGGTACCGTTTTGTTATCCGGTTTGAAGCCGTATGACCACTCCCTTTTGTGGGCAACTGTCAGGTGAATACCATCTCCATACAAAATGTATCTTTAATTCTGGTGTGCCGATCTATTACATCCACGTTTATTCCGCTCTGGCTGGTGCAATAATGCTTGCTTGGGCGGCACTTGTGCCAGCAGGTTACTGGCTGTGGCGGACCGGGATGCTGGGTGCCAGTGCAAGGGTGAGTCTCAGCATGTCCTTGTGCTGGATGCCGTGTTCAATCAGAGGCTCAGGGTAGTGGATAAGGAAATGGTCTTTGAGCACGGCATCGACGCGAAAGCCGTGGCGCTGGTAATAGGTGAGCTGATGGCCAAAGCTGCCGGTTCCGAGTTCGACGCGGCGCACGCCCTTCTCGGCAAGGCTACCCAGCACAAAGCGCAGCAGGCCAGAACCTATGCCTCTCTGCTGGTGTCCGGGGGCTACGGCGATATTGAAGATCTCGACAATCTGCTCCCCGATAAGGTTGGCCACGCAGGCTCCCACAATCTCATCGCCCTCGCTGGCGGCAAAGCCCAGAGCGCCGGGCAGGTAGGCGGCGATGCGCTGCTCGGACGGGTCTGCTTCCAGCAGCAGTGTCAGCGGCAATCGGTCGGGAGCGATCTCGATAAACGTCACCTTCATCTCATCCTGTTCTCTTGGCAATGGGCGTAGCCGACCCCGAGGGGCGTGTCATTCAATACTCAAGAAACGTCTCGCCGCAGCGTTCGCAGATCAGATGCCGCACATGGGTGGCCTGATAGGCGAGGGTCTGGCCGAATACCGCATTGGTGAGGGTGCTGGCGCGAAAGGCTTGCCAGAAGGCTTTACGCGGTTCTTTGGGCATCACATCCTGACTGTGGTCGCGCGCCACCAGCACCACTATATGGCGGGTACGCTCTCTGCATTTGTCACAGCGATGGATTTCGCTCTGCGCTTGCTGTTCCCTTTGTTGCTGCGGCTCGTGTTGGGTTGTCATGATGGGCACTCTCCTGCTGATGGAGCGCCCATTATATCCCTCTCCACTTGGCTCTCATAGCCCCATGCGGAGTTTTGCAATCGGGAGTGGGATCACCCTGACCTGCGACCTGGGCCAGTCAGGAGACTGCGTCCTATCTCTGTTTGTCAGCCAGGGACACTGGTATCGCTGCGCCGTTCCAGCGCCCGCTCCACGTAGAGATAGCCGATGCCCATCACCTGCTGGGCACGGCTGAGCGTGCCGACGCGCAGTTGGGTTGCATTGACCGCATCGCTGCAATCGAACGGATTGGCGCCGGTCTGACTGACGATCGTTTGCAGCCAGGTCTCACCAAAGCCGCAGCTGCGGCCATAGAGCCAGATGCGGTTGATGTTGAGGATATTGAGGAAGTTGTAGAGGCTCAGGCCAATGGCGCGGGCCCCTTCATCCACCAGGGCGCGGATCATGGTATCCCCCTGATGGTAGAGCGCGAGCAGCTGGGCCGTGTCGAGCTCCCCGTCCACCAACGCCGGGTTGTCGGCACTGGCTTGCTGCTTGAGAAACACCCGGGCCCGTTTTTTGATGGCAAACAGGGAGGCGACCGTCTCCAGGCAGCCATAGCGGCCGCAGGCACAGGCGCTGCCGTCCGGATTGATGATGGTGTGGCCTATCTGGCCGCTGCCAAACAGGGTGCCCCGGTAGATCTGGCTGTTGATGATAAAGGCCGACCCGATGCCGTAATCGACGTTGATGACGCAAAAATCCCCGCCGCTTTCCTGGCCCTGCCACTTCTGGGCCAGCGCCAGCATGATGCAGTCGTTATCCACCATCACCTCGCAGCCGAGGCGCTCCTCCAGCAGGTACTTGAGCTCGACCGGCGCGTGCCAGGGGGCCTGCGGCATGGTTTGGGAGACCCCGGTCGCCGGGTTGACCTGACCGTGCACCGCCAATGCCAGCCGGATAGCCAACCCCTTGTGGCGGCGCTTGTGCTGGTAGTAGTGTGCTTCAATCAGGCGCAGCAGCTCATCGGGGGTCTGCGGCGCTATCTTCTGGCCACAGAACTCACCCAGCGGGGTGATCAGGTTATCCACCAATATGCTTTCCAGGCTGGTGGGGCTGATGTTGAAACAGAGAATCGCCCCCTTGCCGCTGGCGATGCGGTAGCTGCCCCCATTGATGCCACGCAAGGAGAGGTTTTGTTCGCTGTGGCTGATGGCGCCGTCGGCCACCAGCTCGTCGAGGATCTTGCTGACCGCCGGGATGGAGAGCTCGCAGTGGCGGGCCAGGGTGGACTTGCTCGCCTCCTTGAGTTGGTAGAGCAATGCCAGCAACACCTGCTTGTTGTGGTGGCGTACCTTCTGGTTGTTCAAGCCGATGATCATCAGTTCACTAAACTCCGCTTACTGTATTGCGTGATCTTTAAGCGAAAATCGCTGCAGTCACCATTCTAAACTGGCCTCATCGAAACGTTTACTAATAAATGTTGAATGAGGCGAGATTGATGAAAGCTGATGTAAAAGTCTGGGTAGAGACCATCTCACTGCCGACCTACGAGGTGGGTGCCGAAGATCCCAACCCCATGTTTCTCGAGAAGCGGGTCTATCAGGGCTCCTCGGGGGCCGTCTATCCCTACGGCGTGATCGACACCCTCACCGGTCAGAAGCAGATGAAGTCCTATCAGGCGGTCTGGCTGGAGAACGACTTTATCAAGGTGATGCTGCTGCCGGAGCTGGGTGGCCGCATCCACCGTGCCTACGACAAGGTGATGCAGCGGGATTTTGTCTATTACAACGAGGTGATAAAGCCGGCGCTGGTGGGGCTGGTAGGGCCCTGGATCTCCGGTGGTATCGAGTTCAACTGGCCGCAGCACCACAGGCCCACCACCTTTATGCCGGTGGATTTCACCATTGCGGAGCAGGAAGGCGGCGCCAAGACCGTCTGGCTGGGCGAGGTGGAGCCGATGCGCGGTCTGCAGGTGATGGCGGGCTTTACCCTCTATCCGGACAAGGCGCTCATCGAGATCACCGGCAAGGTGTTCAATGGCAACGACACGCCGCGCCACTTCCTCTGGTGGTCCAACCCGGCGGTGAAAGGGGGCGATGCCCACCAGAGCGTCTTCCCGCCCGATGTGACCGCCGTCTATGACCACGGCAAGCGCGACGTCAGTGCCTTCCCCATCGCCCGTGGCACCTACTACAAGGTGGACTACTCCGCTGGCGTCGATATCTCCCGCTACCGCAACATCCCGGTGCCCACCTCCTACATGGCGGACAAGTCCGATTACGACTTCGTCGGCGCCTACTGCCATGACGAGCAGGGCGGCCTGTTGCATGTGGCAGATCACCATGTTTCGCCGGGCAAGAAACAGTGGAGCTGGGGCAACTGCGACTTCGGTCTGGCCTGGGATCGCAACCTGACCGACCACAACGGCCCCTACATCGAGCTGATGACCGGGGTTTACACCGACAACCAGCCCGACTTTACCTGGCTGGATGCGGGGGAGGAGAAGGTGTTTGTGCAGAACTTCCTGCCCTACAACACCCTGGGCACCCTGCAAAATGCCAATACCCGCGCCGCCATCAAGCTGGAGCGCAGCGACGACGGCCTGCTCTGCGGTGCCTACGCGATCGCGCCGCTGAGCCAGGCCCGTTTCGAAGTGAGTGACGAGAGTGGCGTGCTGTTCACCCAGACGCTGGATCTGCAACCGGGTCAGGCCTGGCTTGAGCCGTTCGCCATCACCAGCGAGGGACGTTTGCAGGTACGCCTGCTGGATGAGCAGGGCCAGCCGATCCTGAGTTATCTCGAACACCTGCCTGCGGGCGAAGCCCTGCCGGATCCGGCCACGGCACCGGAGCCGGCCGTCAATCTCGACTCAATCGACGAGCTCTATTTCATCGGTCAGCATCTTGAGCAGTATCTGCACGCCAGCCGCTCGCCTTTTGATTACTACCTGCGGGCGCTTGAACTCGATGGTGGCGACTACCGCTGCAACCTGGCACTGGCGACGCTGGAGTACAACCGCGCCAACTATGAGCCGGCGCTGGCCTACGTCAATCAGGCGCTGACCCGTGCCCATCGCCTCAACAAGAACCCCCAGTGTGGCAAGGCCAGCTTGCTGCGCGGCCACATTGAGGAGCGCCTGGGGCAGTTCGATGCTGCCTTCGATGACTTTTACAAGGCGACCTGGAGCGGTAACTGCCGCGACAGCGGCTTCCTCGGACTAGCCCGTATCGCCATGGTACGTCGTGACCCCCTGCAAGCGTTGCCCTTTGTCGAGAAGAGCCTCGCGGTCAACGGTACCCACTATGGCGCCATCGCTCTCAAAGGGTTAGCGCTGGTGGAGTCCGGTCAGCGGGCGGCGGCCCTCGCCTATATCGACGAGCAGCGAGTCCGTTATCCGCTCCACTATCAGCTGGCCTTCCTGCGCTGGCTGGCAAGCGAGCAGCCGACCGATCTCGAGGCGCTGCGCACCCTGTGTAACGGGCGTGGGGTGAACCTCTGTTTCCTGGCGAGCAATCTGCTGGCGCTGGGTCGCCCCGAGTTGGCGCAGCAACTGCTCTCGCTGCTGCCAGTGGAAGAGACCCTGCCGCTGTTGTTCCAGGCCGCTCAGTTGCCCGAAGGTGAGGCGCAGTATGCCCTGCTGGCACGGGCCGAGCAGGCATTTGGCCGCAAGGTGCGCTTCCCCAATACCCTGGGCGAGGTGGCCATGCTGGCGCAACTGCCCCACAGCTGGTTTGCCAGCTACCTGCTGGGCTGCTTCCACTACAGCAAGCGCAGCTACCCGCAAGCCATCGCCCTGTGGCAGCAGGTGTGCGAGCAGGCACCCGAATTTGCCCCTGCCTGGCGCAACCTTGGCATCTATCACTTCAACAAGAGCGGCGATCCGGTGGCGGCCGAGCAGTGTCTGAGCCGGGCCTTTGCCCTCAAGCCGGATGATGCCCGCCTCTTGTTCGAACTGGATCAGCTGCACAAGCGCTGCACCATGGCACCCAACGAGCGGTTGGCGCTGCTGGAGGCACACCGTGAGGTGGTCCTCAAGCGCGACGATCTGACCGCCGAACTGCTCGGCCTCTATCACATCACCGGCCAGCTGGAGGCGGCGGCAGAGATCTTGCGGCTGCGCGAATTCCACCCCTGGGAGGGGGGCGAGGGCAAGGTGACCGGTCAGTACCTCATCAACCAGCAGCGCCAGGCGCTGGTGCTGATGGCCCAGGGACGCCATGAGCAAGCCATACCGCTGCTGCAACAGGCTCTGTGCTACCCCCTCAATCTGGGGGAGGGGCGTCTGGTGGGGCAAACCGACAACGATATCCACTACCTGCTGGCGCTCTGTCACCTCGCCTGTGACAACCAGAGTCTGGCGGCCCAGTGCCTGCAACTGGCCTGCCTTGGTCAGGGGTCGCTGGGTGCCAGTCGCTACTACAACGATCAGCCGGTCGATTACCTCTTCTATCAGGGCATGGCGCTGGCGCGTCTGGGTCGCGCTCCGGAGGCCCATCGTCTGTTTGAGGGGATGGTCGCCTGGGCCGAACAGGCGATGGGTGAGCGGGTCGAGGCGGACTTCTTCGCCGTGTCGTTACCGGACCTCATCGTGCTCGACGATGACCCGCAGCACAAACATCGCCAGCACTGTCTGTTGGTCAGGGCGCTCGGCCTGTTGGGGCTGGATCAGCGGGATGGCTGTGAACAGACCTTGCGAGAGCTGCTCACCCTCAACCCGGCCCATGACAAGGGGCACCTCTTTGCCCTGATCTGCCACGAGCTGTCACTCCACTCATAACACCCATAACAAAAATCGGCGCCCCGCCACGGTAAGGGGCGCCACTGCACCCTACAATCGACAAGATGATAAGGATGAGTCATGGAACGCACGAAAAATCAATTGGATACGAATGGGCTCAATATGAGCTACATCTGGATGATCTGCCTGGTGGCTGCCTGCGGTGGCCTGCTGTTTGGCTATGACTGGGTGGTGATTGGCGGGGCCAAGCCCTTCTATGAGGCCTACTTCGCCATTACGGATCCGGCCCAGTCCGGCTGGGCCATGAGCTCGGCGCTGGTGGGTTGCGTGCTGGGGGCTGCCATCTCCGGCTGGTCTGCCGACCGCTTCGGTCGCAAGAAGCCACTGATCCTGGCCGCCATCCTCTTCACCATCTCGGCCTGGGGTACCGCTACGGCCAGTAACTTCGATCTGTTCGTGATCTATCGCATCATCGGCGGTATCGGCATTGGTCTGGCCTCTGCCCTTTCGCCCATGTACATCGCCGAGATAAGCCCGGCCGAAAAGCGGGGCAAGTTCGTGGCCATCAACCAGCTCACCATCGTTATCGGGGTGCTGGCAGCCCAGCTGGTGAACCTGATGATCGCCGATCCCGTGGCCAGCAACGCGACCCAGGCCGATATTCTGGCCACCTGGAATGGCCAGTCCGGCTGGCGCTGGATGTTCGGTGCCGAACTGGTGCCGGCGCTGGCGTTTCTGGTATTGATGTTCTTCGTACCTGAGTCACCGCGCTGGTTGGCCAAAGATGGTCAGTATGAGAAAGCCTCCCGCATGCTTGGCAAGATTGGCGGTGATGATTATGCCAAACAGACCCTGGCCGATATCCGTCAGACCCTGGTGGGCGAGACTCACAAGGTGTCGCTGTCAGAGCTGGGCAAACCCTCGGTGCGGCCAATCCTCATCATCGGGATCGTGCTGGCGGTCTTCCAGCAGTGGTGCGGCATCAACGTCATCTTCAACTATGCGCAGGAGATCTTTGCCTCCGCCGGGTTTGACATCAACAGCACCCTCAAATCCATCGTCGCCACCGGTCTTATCAATCTGCTGTTTACCCTGATTGCGCTGCCCATGGTGGACAAGATCGGTCGCCGCAAGCTGATGCTGATTGGCTCGGCCGGTCTCACCATCATCTATGGCATGATGGCAGCTGCCTATGCCAGCGGTATGCTGGGGCTGCCGGTGTTGCTGCTGGTGCTGGCGGCGATCGCCATCTATGCCTTGACCCTGGCGCCGGTCACCTGGGTGCTGCTCTCCGAGATCTTCCCCAACCGGGTGCGCGGGCTGGCGATGTCAGCCGGTACGCTGGCGCTCTGGATTGCCTGTTTCATCCTGACCTACACCTTCCCGCTGCTCAACGCCGGGCTCGGCGCCGCAGGCAGCTTCCTGCTCTATGGCCTCATCTGTTTCGCCGGTCTCATCTTTATCTATCGCAAGGTGCCCGAGACCAAGGGGGTCACGCTGGAAGCGCTGGAAGCCCAGCTGGCTCAGGGCAGGGTCGAACTGACCCAAGCCAAGGCAAGCACCTCGGCATGACGGTATACACATTAAGCAACCCGCATCTTCGGATGCGGGTCTCTGCACAAGGGGCCTGTCTGCTGGGGCTGGACGATGATCAAGGGCGCCCGCTGCTGCGAGACACTGATCCGGCGCAGCCCTGGCATCCCGGACAGAGCGCCCTCTTTCCCATGTTGCCGCTGGCCAATCGGGTAGCGGGCAACCGGTTCGAACTGTGGGGAGAGGCGTGTTCGCTGCCCGCGAGCGAGCTCGATCCCGACTTTTTTTTGCATGGGGATGGCTGGTTGCAGCCCTGGCAGCGGGTGGCATTGACCGACAGCTCGGTGACCTTGCAGCTCACCAGCCAGCATGGCCCTTTTCACTATCTGGCGGAGATCGACTATCGGCTGCAGGGAGCAAGCCTGGTGGCGCGGATCAGCCTGACCCATCTGGGGGAAGTACCCTGCCTCTACGGCGCGGGATTCCACCCTTTCTTCTGGCGCGACGAGCAGACCCGAATACGCTTTCTGGCGAGCGGCGTCTGGCAGGAGGGGCCGGATCATCTGCCGACCGACTGGGCGAGCAGACTGGCGCCCCACCTCGATTTTCGCCAGTGGCAGCCGCCGCTAGGGTGGCTCAATCACTGTTATGGCGGCTGGCGTGGTCAGGCCGAGATCGATCATCCTGCCCGCCAGCAGCGCCTGCTGATTTCAAGCGAGTGCGCCTTCCTGATGCTCTATCAGCCCGATGACGCGAGTGGTTTCGTCTGTCTGGAGCCCCAGAGTCACGCTGCCAATGCCCACCACATGGCCGGTCACCCGGGCCTGCGCCTGCTCGGTCGCGGCGATCGCATGAGCATCGGCATGACCCTTAGCCAGCAACAGACACACGCAGCCCAATAACCTTGCCTGGCTCCCTTTAACGACAAGGATCCAGCAAGGGCCTCAGGAGATGAGCGGGAGACTTCGTGACCTCAGGCCGACGCCCGTTTTTGCAGATTGGGGGTGATGATATGGCGATTGGGGACGAGCTCGGGTTGCTGCATCCGGGTCAGCAGCCGCGTTGCGGCTTGTCTGCCAATTTCACGGGCCGGTGAGCTGACGAAGGTGAGGGCGGGGGAGGTGAGTTCCGCCTCTGCCACGTCGTCAAAGCCGAGCAGGGCCACCTGCTGGCCTATGTAGTTGTCCTTGCCCACGGTGCGCCCGCTTGCCTCCACCCCGTAAATGCCGCCGAGCGCCACCTCGGGATAGTGGCAGAGCACGGCGGTCACCTTGGGGTGCTGGTGCAGCAGCTGGGCTATGGTGTCGGCGGCGCTGCGCTGGGTGCGCTCGCATTCGAGTACCCACTCCGGTTTGAAGGGGAGGCCGTATTGCAGCAGGCTGGCGCAGTAGCCGCCGATGCGCTCGGCACGGGTGAGGGAGTCGGCCCGCCCGCCGACGTAGGCGATATGGCGGTGGCCCTGCTCGATAAGGTAGGTGGTGGCCTGCTGGGCGGCATGGGTGTTGTCGGGGCCGATAAAGTCCACGTCATCGCGATAGTAGGAGCGGGCGGCGCACACCACCGGCAGTTGTGAGCCCAGCAGGATCTCCAGGGTTTTGGCCGCTGCGCCGCGCACCGGATTGAAGATGATGCCCGCCACCCCTTGGCGTGACAGCGACTGTATGCTCTGCTGCAACCGCTCCGGGCTGTGGCCGCATTGGGTCAGAAACAGCAGGTAGCCCTGCTGCTCCAGCACCTCGCTCACCCCGGCGGTCACTTCGGTATAGAAGGGGTCGGTGATGTCGCGCAGGATCAGCCCCACCAGATTGGATTGCTGGCTGCGCAGGTTGGCGGCGGCGCTGTTGGGCACGTAATCAAGCTGCTTGATCGCCTGCTGCACCCGCTCGGCGGTGGCTGGCGAGATGCGCCCCTTGCCATTGAGCACCATAGAGACGGTCGTGACCGAGACCCCCGCCAGTTGGGCGACATCGGTGATCTTGACGTTTTTCGATGGTTGCAGTTTGGGTGACATAGGTTTGGACGGCATGGGTTGTGACGACATAGGGCGAGTGCTGCAGCCATGGGCAAAGAGACCGGAGAGCCACAGCATACCTCCTCGTATACCCAAGTGAAACGTTACATCACCGCTGCGCCGATCTGGCTCACAGATTTTGCACCACTCATCATTCGGGCCAGCCATTCTGTGATCCTGTCGGCACTTGTTGCTTGATAAAACGTTTTATCATCCAGCAAAACCTGATGCCAACCCGAGTCTCTGCCATGAGCAGCGGTGAGGGAAGCCGCAGACATTGCTGTTTATTCACAAGGAGCCGTTTCATGGCCAAGCCTCAAGCCAAATCCACGATATGGGAGTTCCTGCAGAGCCTCGGCAAGACCTTTATGTTGCCGGTCGCCCTGCTGGCCTTCTCGGGCATTTTGCTCGGTGTCGGCAGCTCGCTCACCAGCGATGCGGTCAAGCAGAGCATGCCCTTCCTCGACAATACCGTGCTGCAACTGCTGTTCCTCTGGATGACCAAGGTGGGGCTGGTGGCCTTTATCTACCTGCCGGTGATGTTCGCGGTGGCCATTCCACTGGGGCTGGCGCGGGAAGAGAAGGGGGTGGCGGCCTTTGCCGGTTTCGTCGGCTATGCGGCGCTCAACCTCTCCATCAACTTCTACCTGACGGTGGCCAACGTTATCGGTGACGCGGCGGCGGAGAAGGCCTACGGGGTGAAATCCATCCTCGGCATCAGCTCCATCGACACCGGCATTCTGGGGGCCATCATAGTCGGGGTGATCGTTGCCAAACTGCACGCCCGTTTTTACACCTACCGGATGCCAGATGCGCTCGCCTTCTTCGGCGGTGCCCGCTTCGTGCCCATCATCACTGTGCTGGTGCTGGGGGTGGTCGGCTTGGTAGTGCCTTTCGCCTGGCCCTGGTTTGCCGCTGGCATCAATGGTATCGGTGCGCTGATTTCCCACGCCGGTCCCTTCGGCCCCTTCCTGTTCGGTACCGGTGAGCGTCTGCTGCTGCCGCTCGGCCTGCACCACATTCTGGTGGCGCTCATTCGCTTTACCGAAGCGGGCGGCACTCAACTGGTGTGCGGCAACGAGGTGAGCGGTGCGCTCAACATCTTCTACTCCGAGCTCGCCTGCGCCGACACCAACGGCTTCTCGGTCTCTGCCACCTCTTTCCTCTCTCAGGGCAAGATGCCTGCCTTCCTCGGCGGCCTGCCGGGTGCGGCGCTCGCCATGTATCACTGCGCGCGTCCGGAAAATCGCGGCAAGATCAAGGCGCTGCTGGTCTCCGGTGTGGTGGCCTGCGTCATCGGCGGCATCACAGAGCCGCTGGAGTTCCTGTTCCTGTTCGTGGCGCCGGTGCTCTACGTTATTCACGCCATCCTGACGGGTCTGGGCTTTATGACCATGGGGCTGCTCGGCGTCACCATCGGCAACACTGACGGCAACCTCATCGATTTTCTGGTGTTCGGCGTGCTGCAAGGCACTGCCACCAAGTGGTATCTGGTGCCGGCGGTGGCGGCCATTTGGTTTGCCATCTACTACAGCGTGTTCCGCTTCGCCATCGTGCGCTTTAACCTCAAGACTCCCGGCCGCGAAATCGAGACCAGCGAGGCAGCCCAGCCCGCAGGCAAGAAAGCTGGTAACAGCGGCTACAACGGTGAGGTGATCCTCAACGCGCTGGGCGGGGCTGATAACATCCTCGCGCTCGATAACTGCATCACTCGCCTGCGGATGTCGGTGCAGGACATGAGCCGGGTCGATGACAAGCTGTTGAAAGCGAACGGCGCCATCGGGGTGATCAAGCTCGACGAGCACAACCTGCAGGTGGTGATCGGCCCTCAGGTGCATCTGGTGAAAAACCAGCTGCAGAGCCTGATGAGGGGCTGAGCTGGTCAATAAAACCCGAATGGGGGGCGCAAGCCCCCTCTTTGCCTCTCATAATATGTCTCCTGTTTATGAATGGGGAAAATTCATGCGCGATACTTATGATTTTGACCGTGTGGTCGACCGCCACGGCACCTATTGCACCCAGTGGGACTATGTGGCCGACCGCTTTGGCCACGCCGACTTGCTCCCCTTTACCATCTCCGACATGGATTTCGAGACCGCCCCCTGTATTCGCCAGACCCTGGCCACCCGTCTCGAACACGGGGTATTTGGCTACAGCCGCTGGAATCACAGTGACTTCAAGGGGGCGGTGAGCGACTGGTTTGCCAACCGCTACGGGGCAACGCTCGACCCGGATACGCTGGTCTATGGCCCCTCGGTCATCTATGTGATTGCCCAGCTGGTGAGCTTCTGGTCGGCGCCGGGCGAAGGGGTGCTGGTGCATACCCCCGCCTACGACGCCTTCGGCAATATGCTGGCGGCCAATGACAGGGTGCTGCTGCCCTGCCCGCTCAAAAAAGAGCAGGGGAGTTACCAGATAGACTGGGCGTGCTTTGAGCAGCAAGCCGCCCGCCCCGATTGCCGGATTTTGCTGCTGTGCAGCCCCCACAACCCCACCGGCCGGGTCTGGACGCGCGATGAATTGAGTCGAATGGCTGCTATCTGCCAGCGCCACGGGGTCAAGGTCATTTCGGACGACATCCATATGGATGTGAGCTTTGCCCGCTACCTGCCGTGGAGCGAGGTGGCGGCGGATGATCACTGGGCACTGGTGAGTTCGGGCTCCAAATCTTTCAATATCCCCGCTCTTGGCGGCGCCTACGCCTTTATCGCCAACGCACAGGCGCGGGCCGCCTATCTGCAGCGGCTAAAGGCGGCCCATGGCCTGTCTTCGCCCCCCATTCTCGGGGTGCTGGCCCATATCAGCGCCTATCGGGACGGCGGTGAGTGGCTCGATGCCCTGAAAGCCTATCTGCACGGCAACCTCGCCCATATGGCGGCGCGGCTCAATGCCGCGTTCCCCGCCATCGACTATCGGGTGCCTGAAGGGACCTATCTCGCCTGGATTGATCTGCGCGGCCTTGGCATCGACACCACGGAACGGATGGATGCCCTGCAAACCTTGCTGGTGGAGAAATACCGGGTCGCCATCATGCGTGGCGACACCTATGGCCCCGAAGGCAAAGGCTATATCCGCCTCAACGTCGGCTGCCCGCGCTCAAAGGTCGATCAGGGGCTCGACGCCCTGATCGGCGCGCTGGGGGAGTTGCATGCCAGATAAAACAAGCCGCTCCGGGCGGCTTGTTTATTGCGAGGTCAGCTTTTTGGTATCGGGAGAGCTAGCCCGTCCGAGGATGGCATGGCTGCTAAACAGCACCTTGCCGCAGGCAAGGCAGGTGTGACGCCGTCGGTAATCACCGACGCAGGTAAGCGGGCTGAACAGTACCTTGCGGGAACCGCAGGCGTAGCAGCTGGCGTGCTCGTCATCCTCGGTGGCGCATTCGGGATGCAAGCTGAGGTACTTAGGCAGGGTGGGCAGCTTGTCCCAGTCGGGCTGAGCGACCGAATTGTTCTTGAGGATGATGGCGACGGTCACCAGGCCCGCCAGGGTGAGTAGTACGTCCGTCAATTCCATGAGCGTCAAGACTCCGTCCGTGATGGGCCGCAGGGCCCTGGGGTTGGCAGGTACAATATGGCTCCTATCTTATCTTGCTGCGGGCTGAGTGTGCTATCCCCGTAAAGGTAGCCTTTTGGCGCCGTCTGCCGGGGAGGCGATCATGAAGAACAGTTTGGAGGGCATCTCCTCTTCAGCGCCCTGGTCGATTCCCTGCCGATGGCCTGGCCGAGCCGCGTGAAAAAAATGTGCATAACCGGCAGATCTTGAGGCTGTCTGCGAGATAGTCGGACGACATCACCTCAATGAACTGATAATAGAAGGAAATGTTGAATTTAATGACATCGGGTCAGAATGATTTGGTGGGGTTTCATAAGGATCTGAAAGCTGTTTGCTAGATTGGTTTATGCATAATCAATCGTTTATTTAGTTGGACAATCTAGGTGGGATCGGTGTCCAATCAAAGGAGCAGGTTGGCCAACAGTGCCGTCAGCCAGTGTGTAACCCTATGATGTAAGGAGACATCCTGATGGAAAAACTTGACCAAGAGATCGACACCATGCGCCAGGAGTTTGAGTCACAAGGCCAGAAACAGGCCCACGACAAATGGCAAGCCAGGGTTGATGAACTGCAACGGGAACGGGATCGTTCAGAAGCGCCCCAGCCGGAAGCTGAAAAACACTAGCTCGCCGACGGCCACCTCGTGATGGCCATCGGTCAAGCAGACAATAAACACCCCCATAGCCTCAGAGGAGACTGGGGGTTTTTATTGGCCGGGAGATTGCACCCTTGCACTTGTTATGAAGCGCAGCCTGACAAACAAAGATGCTTGCAGGGAACAACAAGGACCATCAGTGATGGTCCTTGTTCGTTTAGGCAGTCATTGAAACCTGCGCAGGGGGCACGTCTTGGCAGCGGTTGCCGGCGCGGGCGACCCGGCCTTCTGCCAGCAGCTGGTAGTGGCCGGTAGCGGCGGGGACAAAGGCGGACTGGCCCTTCTCGAGGCGCAGTGTCTCGCCGCCCTGCTTGAGTGTGACTGTGCCATCGATAGCAAACAGGATCTCGGCGCTGGCGGTGGTGAGCGCATGCTCGCCTGCCGGATAGACGCTGAAGGTGAAGTCCGGTACGGGCACATCGAAGTGCTGCACAGTGTTGCCGGTCATGCCCTCACATCGGGGGGCCAGCAGGATCTGGTCATCTGGCTTGGGCTGGCAGCGGGTGCAATCCAGCAGCTCTGCCACGTCGATATATTTTGGGGTGAGACCGGCGCGCAGCACGTTGTCGGAGTTGGCCATGATCTCAAGACCCGTGCCGCGCACATAGGCGTGGGGGGTACAGGCATCGAGGAACATCGCCTGACCCGGCTTGAGGGTCACGACATTGAGCAAGAGCGGCGAGAAGAGCCCCACATCCCCCGGATATTGGGCGGCCAGACTGGTAATGAGCGCAAAGGTCTCTTCATCCTGATGGTCGGTGGCATAGGCCTGCAGGGCCGCCAGCGTGGCTTCCTTGCGTGCCCCAGTCAGGATCAGCAACTGGTGGAAGAAGTGCTGCAAACCACTTTCGTTCTGGTTGGTGGCAAGGGCCGCGACCAGATCGGCGATGGACGCCAGCTTGATCCGCTCGAACAGCGCCAGGATGGCGGGAATGGCACGAAAGCCGTTCATCGCCTGATAGGGGGTGAGGGCAAACACCAACTCCGGTTTGTGGTTGGGGTCTTTATAGTTGCGATTGCTCGCCTTGGGGTCGATGCCAGCGGCTTCCTCCCTGGCAAAACCGGCTTCGGCCTGGGCCTTGCTCGGGTGTACCTGGATGGAGAGGGCCTTCTCGGCGCACAGCACCTTGAACAGGAACGGCAGGCTGCCGAAGCAGGCCCGGGTGGCCTCGCCCAGCGCGGCGGCCGGAGCTGCGTCGATCACCACAGAGAGCTTCTGCACCCTGCCCGCCAGCGTCACCTCTGAGCAGCCGTTGGGATGGGCGCCCATCCACAACTCGGCCTGGGGTTTGCCCGTTGGATTGGGGATGCCAAACAGGGCGGTGAGGGCGTCATGGCTGCCCCAGTCGTAGTCTTGAATCGGATTTTGCATTAACAAAAAAGAAGGCAGGTCGCGACTGCTCATAAGGGACGCCTCATTTAGTTTGAAGAAAGTCGGGTGAAGAAAAGGGTGGCATTGCTGCTGTGGACCGGACTATAACATGGGCGGCCTTTACCGCCGCAACCGCTTGCCTCTCTCCTTTGATCAGGATCAGGGGGGAGGGCCGGTTTCAGCTAGCAGGTCAACGCTCCCCGCCTAGAACGGGTGTTCAGCGGCGAATACCTCAACCAGATTTGGGACAAGGGGCCGGGCTGCAAGGAGATAAGTGTGCTGACCGAAGATCCCGGCCGCTCCCCCACCGATGATTACCTGTTTCACGGCATCTGCCTCTATATCCGGGAAAATGTTCACCGCCCCATCCCCCACCGCTTTAACGTCTTGGCCAGCCATCTCTCCCATCTTTTTCGCGAGCAGTGTCCTATGCGATTGGCGGACTACCTCAGCCGGATACGGATCGATCGGGCCACATTCATGCTGAAACAGTGCCTCCTCCACCTCGCAGAGGTGGCGAGCCGTGGCGGTTACGGCGATGTGAACTGCTTTTGCCGGGCGTGCAAGAGAAAGGCCTGAACGAGCGCACCTGGTGCCACTCCCTGCGCCAGCCGCAGGGGCAGAGGGATAGCCTGGTGGTATGAGTCATGCCGCCGTCTGGGCCCGAGTACAGCAGGGGGGAATGGCGCCGAACGTAGGCCGGGGCGAGCTGGCTGGGCGCATTGTGATCCAGTGCGCGACTATGGTCTGACATACGTACTCGCCATTTTATTATGAAAATGAATGGGCTAAGATGGCCGCGCGCAACAAACAAGTTGATAACAAACGGAAGTTAGGAGATGCCGATGGAAAGCAAAGTAGTAATCCCGACCCAGGGTCAGAAAATCACAGTCGATGCCAACGGCAAGCTGCAGGTTCCCAACCATCCGATCATTCCGTTTATCGAAGGGGATGGCATCGGTGTGGACGTAACCCCGGCCATGTTGAATGTGGTGAATGCTGCGGTCGAGAAAGCCTACAAGGGCGAGCGCAAGATCGCCTGGATGGAGATCTACACCGGCGAGAAGTCGACTCATATCTATGGCGAAGGTGCCTGGCTGCCGGCCGAAACCCTGGATTTCATTCGTGAATATTGCGTGGCCATCAAGGGCCCGCTGACCACGCCGGTCGGCGGCGGTATTCGCTCCCTCAACGTGGCCCTGCGTCAGGAGCTGGATCTCTACATCTGCCTGCGCCCGGTCCGTTACTACGAAGGGACCCCGAGCCCGGTCAAACGTCCGGATCTGACTGACATGGTGATCTTCCGCGAGAACGCCGAAGACATCTACGCCGGTATCGAGTGGAAGGCGGACAGCGATGAAGCCAAGAAGGTGATCGCCTTCCTGCAAAACGAGATGGGCGTGAAGAAAATTCGCTTCCCCGAGTCTTGCGGCATTGGCATCAAGCCCATGTCCAAGGCCGGTACCGAGCGTCTGGTGCGTGCCGCCATCGAGTATGCCATCGACAACGATCGCGACTCCGTGACCCTGGTGCACAAGGGCAACATCATGAAGTTCACCGAAGGTGCCTTCAAGGATTGGGGCTATGCCCTGGCCCAGAAAGAGTACGATGCCCAGCTCATCGACGGCGGCCCCTGGTGCTCCTTCAAGAACCCGAAAACCGGCAAGACTATCGTGGTCAAGGACGTCATCGCCGACGCCTTCCTGCAACAGATACTGCTGCGTCCGGCCGAGTACGACGTCATCGCCTGTATGAACCTCAACGGTGACTATATCTCCGACGCCCTGGCTGCCCAGGTTGGCGGTATCGGCATCGCGCCGGGTGCCAACATCGGTGACGGCGTGGCCTTGTTCGAGGCAACCCACGGCACTGCACCGAAATACGCCGGTCAGGACAAGGTCAACCCGGGTTCGCTGATCCTCTCTGCCGAGATGATGCTGCGCCACATGGGCTGGGTCGAAGCGGCCGATCTCATCATCAAGGGAATGGAAGCCGCCATCGCCAACAAGACGGTCACCTATGACTTCGAGCGTCTGATGGAAGGCGCCACCCTGCGCTCCTGCTCCCAGTTTGCCCAGGACATGGTCGATCAGATGTAAGCGGTAAGACTGAAATGCAAAACCGGCGCCATGAGCGCCGGTTTTTTATGGGTGAAGAGCCAAGGGATTCATTGCGCCTGCTCTACGTGTTGCTGATAGCGCTGCTGCCATTTGCTGCTTTCGGCTTCGTCACCCTGGGTCTGCCAGAACTTGCAGATGGAGTTGGCGAGCTCGGATGCCATGGCGTGATCTCCATCGCGGCGACTCATCAGATATTGTCCCAGCCAGCTTTGATATTGTTTCATTGCCCGATCTCCTTATCTAAGGTGCCCTTGGGTGTTGCTCGTCTGGCAAAACAGCTTCTCGACCGCTGCCAGACCTGACTCAACCAGGTCACGGTTTGTCTGCGCACCTCTGTTCGTTGTTATCACCGGATTGGGTAGCGATCTCGCCGGATAACGGTGCGAACGGGTCGCAGATGTCAAAAAACGGACCCTATCCTATCACAAAATAACCAACTTGGGGGGGTTGGCAGCTGACGGCGGAGGCGTGGCGCGCTCATGTGCAAGGCACAGTGGGGGCCATCTTGCTGATCCATGAAGAGAAAAACCCGCCAGAGTGGCGGGTCTATCGGGTGAAAAAAGATCAAATTGGGGCGCTAGCCAGGTATGTTGCCATCTCTTCAGCGGGATCATCGCCGCTGGTGGCCCATACCAGATGGGTGGCGCTGAGCAACCGGCCCTTGAGAAGCGGTTTGAGTTGCATGGCGTGTGCGCACCTGCTGAAAACAAACGGCGATTACACACGCTTGCGGGGGGATACTCCTGCCCTTGCTGCCACAGTCATCACGGGTTGAACTCCCACGCTGTCTGGCTTGGATTCGGCGCTTTGTTTAGCCGACAGCCTCAACCAAACCGGTAGGAGCCCATATAGAGGCTGCCGCCATCCCAGCTGTCGTGCAGCTTGAGGGGCTTGTCCTGGCCGGCGGCGCCGAGCGCCACAAACAGCGGGCACAGGTGATCGTCGTGAGGATGGGATTCCACTGCCCCCGGCGCACGGGCTCTGTACTCTTCCAACGCAGCTCTGTCACCCTCGCTCATGGTCTGCTCCAGCCAGTTGACGAAGGCGCTTGCCCAGCCGGGTACGGGCGAGTTGTCAGGCCCGAGCGCCCGCAGGTTGTGGGTGATGGCGCCGGAGGCCAGTATGCCTATCCCCTGCTCGCGCAGGCTATGCAGTGCCTCACCCAGTTGCCACAGCTGGCTCGGGCTGAAACTGGCCGGGATGGCGATCTGCACCAGGGGGACGCGGCTGGCCGGATCCATCAGGGAGAGCGGCGACCAGACGCCGTGATCCAGCTCACGCCGTACCGGCGTTGCCGGCAAGCCCGCCAGCATCAGCTGATCGCTCACTGCCTCCTGCAGCCACTGAGGGCTCTGCGCTGGCCAGCGGATCTGGTAGAGCGGCTCCGGAAACCCGTAGAAGTCATACATGAGCGCCGGGCTGGGCTCGACGTTGATCTGTAGTTCGGCGCGGCTGAACCAGTGGGCCGAGATCACCACCAGCCCCTTGATGTCGCCAAGAGAGAGATTTTTCAGGAAGCGGGTTGCCGGCTGGTCGCGCAGAACCAGATCCGGGGCACCGTGAGAGATAAACCATACAGGGGCAATAGACATGACAAGACTCCATATACGCTGTGTCGGTACGCGCGGCGCACCAAAACCCGGGTCAGGGCAGCGCCACTGACGATGGACTCATTATCTGCCCCGGATTGGCGGTTAACAATCCAGTATCATGTATAAGCACTGTTCACTATGGGTTGATAGTTATGGCGAAAACCGGGGGATGGATTCCATAAATGACAAGGCCAGCGCATGGCGCTGGCCTTGTCTGATTATTTCATCATCAGGCTTGCTGAATACCCGGCCGCACCACATCGAAATCCGCGCGGGTACTTATGGGGGGGCGGCAATAGGCCTGCTTATTGAATGCCCAGCAGCTCAACGTCGAAGATGAGGACTGATCCCGGCGGTATCTTGCCGGCGGCCCGATCGCCATAGGCCAGATTGGCGGGGATGTAGAAGCGGGTCTTCTCCCCTTCCACCATCAACTGCACCCCTTCGGTCCAGCCCTTTATCACCTGATTGAGGCCAAACTCGATGGGCTCGCCACGGGCGACCGAGCTGTCGAAGACAGTGCCGTCCAGCAGCTTGCCCTCGTAGTGCACCTTCACCTTGCTGGTGGCGGTGGGGTGAACCGTGCCAGTGCCCGGGGTCAGCACTTCGTACTGCAGGCCGGAGGCCGTGGTGGTCACCAGGGGTTTGTCTTTGTTGCTGACGAGGAACTCGGCGCCCTTGCGCACATTTTCCACGGCTTGTTTTTTGCTATTGCTGCTCGAGTAGAAGTAGTAGACGACACCGGCAACCAGCAGCGCGATCAGAATGAATTTCATCAGGTTTTCCTTAAATGCAATGAAGGTGGCATCTTATCCCAGTCGGGGAGGGAGGGCGAGTCGGGACATAAGGAGGATGTGACGGGGCAGACAGACGACGAGGGGACCAGGATCTGGCCCCCTCGTCTCATGAGGGTGGATTACTTCACCGCCACCATCATCAGGGCGGGCAGGGCGAAGAAAAGGCCTGCCACATAACCCAGCGCCAGCAGCTTGTTCTCGCTGCCCACTCGTGCCAGCCCCTCGGCGGCCCGGATGGGTAACTCCCGCAGGAAGGGCACGCCATAGATGAGCACCACGGCTAACAGGTTGAACAGCACGTGCACCAGGGCGATGGTCAGCGCCAGCTTGGCGCCGGCGTCGCTGATGGCGGTGGCCGCCAGCAGTGCCGTGATGGTGGTGCCTATGTTGGCGCCCAGGGTGAAGGGGTAGAGCTGGCGGATGCTGAACATGCCGCTTCCCACCAGCGGTATGATCAGGCTGGTGGTGGTGGAGGAGGACTGCACCATGACGGTGACCAGGGTGCCGGAGGCGATGCCGGTCAGCGGGCCACGGCCCAGCGCTTTGTGCAGCAGATCCTTGGCACGCCCCACCAGCACTCGTTGCAGTACCTTACCGAGGTAGGTGACGCAGCCGAGGATCAGCAGTATGCCGATGATGATGGTGGCGATGGCGGCGCCCTTGCCTGGCAGGAAGGCGACCAGGCCGTCGATGAAGGTGAGGGCGGGGGAGATGAGGGGCTTCATGAAATCCATCCCTTTCATCGACATGTCGGCGGAGCCCACCAGCAGGGTGGCCAGGGCTTCGGCACTCTGTTGCAGCAGGCCGAACATCAGCTCCAGTGGCAAGAAGATGAACACCGCCAGCAGGTTGAAGAAGTCGTGGACGGTGGCGGCGGCGAAGGCGCGGCGAAACTCGGCCTTATCCCGGATATGGCCGATGGAAACGATGGTGTTGGTGATGGTGGTGCCAAGGTTGGCCCCCATCACCATGGGGATGGCCATGCCGATAGGCAGGCCACCCGCCACCAGACCGACGATCACCGAGGTGACAGTGCTGGAGGATTGCACCAGCGCCGTGGCCAGTATGCCAAGCAGCAGGGCAACGAAGGGGTTGCTGGCGAAGGCGAAGATCTGGGCCGCGCCCTCGGCGCCGCCGGAGAAGCTCTTGAAGCCGTGGGAGACGGCGCCAACGGCAACCAGAATGAGGTAGATCAGGGTGATCACAGCGAGCCAGTTGAACAGTGGGCCAGTACGACGGGTCTGCTGTTGTGCTAAAGATGGTGTGCTGTGCATGAAGCCTCTTGGGACAGTCTGCGTGAAAATGGACGGGCGCATTACACCAAGCCTCCATGACAGAAATATGACAAAGTGACACTTTTGTGATGGTTTGATGATGTGGCGGCAGGGAGCCGTTCGCGGGGGAAGAGGGGCGCAGCTATGCCCATGACGGACGACAGGTGTCGGAGCCGGGGCCAAGTTTGGCCGGCTTGGCGGCCCATGGGATCAGGGTCTTGCGCCTGTCCGCTCGCTGCGGGGCATGGCAGGCCAGCGCTGGCAGGGTGCAAAACAAGAAGGGGAGCCATGGCTCCCCTTCTTGTTTTTTTGCTGTGTGGCGCGGCCCCTTATTGGGAGTCGGCGGTCTCTTCGTACTGACGGAAGGGAATGCGGAACACGGCGAGGCGCAGGAACAGGTAGGTGGCACCCAGACCGGCCCAGATCAGGCCCAACTCAAGGGAACTCTGCTCCAGGTTGATCCAGAGCGCACCGATAGTGGCGGCGCCGAGCAGCGGCAGCAGCAGGTAGACTAGGTGATCCTTGATGCACTTGTTGCGCTTCTCGCGTACCCAGAACTGGCCTATGACCGACAGGTTGACGAAGGTGAAGGCCACCAGGGCACCGAAGTTCACCAGCGCCAGGGCGGTATCCAGATCGAATGACACGGCGGAGAGTGCCAGGCAACCCACCAGCAAGACGTTGATGGCCGGAGTGCGGTATTTCTGGTGTATGTAGCCAAACACCCGCTCCGGGATCATGCGATCACGCCCCATCACGTAGAGGATGCGGGAGACACCGGCGTGCGCCGCCATGCCGGAGGCCAGCACCGCAACCGTGGTGCACACCAGCACCACGCTCTGGAAGAAGGCGCCGCCGACGTAGAGGGCGATCTCGGGCAGCACGGCATCGGGATCCTTAAATCGGGTCAGATCCGGGAAGTAGAGCTGCAGGCAGTAGGAGACCACCACGAAGATAACGCCGCCGATGAGGGCGGTCAGCACGATGGCGCGCGGGATCACCTTGCCGGCGTTCGGGGTCTCTTCACTGAGTGAGCTCAGACCGTCGAAGCCGAGGAAGGAGAAGCAGAGGATGGTGGCGCCGGTAAACAGCGGCACCATGCTGGCGGATTCGAAGTGGAACGGCCGGCTGCTCATCAGGGTTGCTGCGCCTTCGCCGTGATAGATGCCCCAGCCCATCAGACCGATGAAGAGGATGATGATGGCCAGCTGGATCACCACGATCAAGCCATTGAAGTTGGCCACCAGGTTGATGCCACGCAGGTTGAGGAAGGTCATCACAGTCACCAGACCGAAGATGAAGATCCAGGGATCAACCCCCGGGAACATGGCTGTGAGGTAAATCTTGGCCAAGAGGATGTTGATCATCGGCATGAACATGTAGTCGAGCAGGGAAGACCAGCCCACCATGAAACCGACGTAGGGGTTGAACACCTTCTGGGCATAGGTATAGGCAGAGCCCGCAGAGGGGAACTTGCGCACCAGATGGCCGTAGCTGAACGCGGTCAGCAGGATGCCGCCCAGTGCCAGCAGATAGGCGGTGGCGACCCGGCCATCGGTGATGTCACCGACGATGGCGAAGGTGTCGAACACGGCCATGGGGGTAAGATAGGCCAGGCCCATCACCACCACCTGCCACATGCTGAGGGTTTTCTTCAGACGAACGGGTTGCTGCTGGCTCATTCAGGCTTCCTCCTTGCACGGGTGGCAGGAGGTGGAATGGCGTGAGGCCATGGGACCGGGTTCTCGCGTACTCACAACATCGGTATGCAAACCACAGACGTTGGTCGCGCGGCGACCAAAGCAGGTTCCGGTGGCGACCGGAGACAAAGCAAACAAGAGCCCCATGTTTTTTCCTCATTGCGGCATTAGGTTCATCTGAACCTTGATATCATTTCCGGAATGGTTCCGGCCTCGAGTGGTATTGATTTTTTTTCAAAATGAAAATAACCGATGTGGGATCACATCGGTTATGAAAGCGGCGGGATTTTGCCCCAGATGAGGGGGGAAGACAAGCCACTAAGGCCATTCCAGGCAAGAGAATTATCAATGACCTGGTTTATATCAATAAATGACGCCTAGTCCGGTGTGGGGGAGATGGACGCCAGCCCAGCCGTGGCAAGGTGTGTAGCTCAATAGGTCGGCAAGGATACGCGCCAGAAGGTGGTGCGCAAAAACAGATAAATTCCCCCTATGGCAGCCCAGATAAGGCCGAGGATAAGGGAGGTTTGTTCCAGATTGAACCAGAGAACCGCGACAGTCCCTGCCCCGCACAGGGGCAGCACCAGATATTGCAGGTGATCCTTAAGGGTTTTGTTGCGCCCCTGACGCACGTAATAGCAGGCGATCACCGACAGATTGACCACGGTAAAGGCCACCAGGGCGCCGAAGTTGATCAGGGCCAGGGCGATTTCCAGATCAAAGCTGATGGCCGACAGTGCCAGTATGCCCACCAGCAATATGTTGAACACCGGGGTCTGCCACTTGGGGTGGATGTAGCCGAAAGTGCGTTGGGGCAGCACCTTGTCCCGCCCCATCACGTAGAGGATGCGGGATACCCCGGCGTGGGAAGAGAGCCCCGACGCCAGCACGGCCACGCAGGCGCACACCAGCACCACGCTCTGGAACAGCTTGCCGCCCACATAGAGGGCGAGCTCCGGCAGCACGGCATCCGGCTCCTTGAAGCGGGAGGCATCCGGGAAGTAGAGCTGCAGGGCATAGGCCACTACCACGAAGATGAGGCCCCCCAGCAGCGCGGTCAGGAAGATGGCCTTGGGGATCACCTTGCCCGCCTCCGGCGTCTCTTCGCACAGGGCGCTCAGACTGTCAAAACCCAGGAAGGAGAAACAGAGGATGGTGGCGCCGGTCAGCAGCGGCAGCACCTCGGCGTTGGCGCTGTAGATGGGTTGCAGGCTGACGGCACCGACCCCTTCGCCCTGGGCTATGCCGTAGCCAATCAGGGTCAGGAACACCACTATGATGGCGATCTGGATCAGGATGATGATGCCATTGAGGTTGGCCACCAGATCGATGCCGCGCAGATTGATGAGGGTCATCAGGGCCGTCATGGCGCAGATGAAGATCCAGGGCTCGACGCCGGGAAACAGCGCACTCAGGTAGATCTTGGCCAGCAGCATGTTGATCATCGGCAGGAAGACATAGTCCAGCAGGGACGACCAGCCCACCATGAAGCCCACCACGGGGGAGAACTCCTTCTGGGCATAGGTGTAGGCCGAGCCCGCCGAGGGGTAGTGGCGCACCATCTGGCTGTAGCTGGTGGCGGTAAAGAGCACGCCGACCAGGGCCAGCAGGTAGGCGGTGGTGACATGACCGTGGGTGATGTCGGTGACGATGCCGAAGGTATCGAACACCACCATGGGGGTCATGTAGGCCAATCCCATGACCACCACTTGCCACAGGGTGAGGGTTTGCTTCAATCGAGCCGGGCGTGGAGCCATTGGCCTATCTCCTTGAATTCGGTGCAGGTTTCCCGCGCAGCGGGCAGGCGCAGGATCCGTGACAGGGGGGCCTCGGCCTTGGAGGGAGCCAAGCGCTCCTGTCATCATTTTTGGGGCGGCGATGATACCGTATGAGCAGGCCGTCCGCGATGGGCGACCTGCTGTTATCTGACGGTATTTTTCGCACCGTTTGGCAAAACGGGGCGGATCTAGCCTTGACTGGCGGCGGTGAGAGCCTGTTCCAGCAGGCTCAGCCCTTCCTCGATCAAGGCCGAAGACGCGGTGAGGGGCGCCAGGAAGCGGATGACGTTGGCCCGTACGCCGCAGGAGAGCAGTACCAGCCCCCGTTTGCCCGCCTCGGACACCAGCCGTTTGGTGAGATCCGGGTCGGGCTGGCTGGCATTTCGTCCCTTGACCAGCTCCATGGCGACCATGGCGCCGGGGCCGCGGATGTCACCGATGCAGTCGAAGCGTTCCGCCAGCTGGTGCAGGCGGGCCTTGATCTGCTCACCCTGGGTCAGGGCTTGCTGGTTGAGTTGTTCCTCGTCGATCACCTCCAGCACCGCCAGGGCGGCGGCACAGGCGATGGGCGAACCCGCATAGGTGCCCCCCAGCCCCCCCGGCTTGGCGGCATTCATGATAGCCGCCTTGCCCACCACGGCCGAGAGCGGGAATCCGCCGGCCAGGCTCTTGGCGAGCGTCATGATGTCCGGCTCTATGCCGCTGTATTCGGTGGCAAAGGTCTTGCCGGTGCGACAGAAGCCGCTCTGGATCTCGTCGCAGATCAGCACTATGCCGTGCTGATCGCACAGCGTGCGCAGGCTCTGCATGAAGCTTGGGGAGGCGGCATAGAAGCCCCCCTCACCCTGCACGGGTTCGAGAATGATAGCCGCGACCCGGGCCGGCTCTATATCCGAGCTGAAGCAGAGATCCAGCGCGGCCAGGGCATCGGCCTCGCTCACCCCCAGATAATCGCTCGGGAAGGGCAGGTGATAGACCTCCCCCGGGAAGGGGCCGAAGCCGGTCTTGTAGGGCACCACCTTGCCGGTGAGTGCCATGCCCATCATGGTACGACCGTGAAAGCCCCCCTTGAAGGCGATGGTGCCGCTGCGTCCCGTGTGGGCGCGGGCTATCTTGATGGCGTTTTCCACCGCCTCGGCGCCGGTAGAGAGAAACAGGGTGCGCTTGGGGGTAGGCCCGGGGACCAGGGCGTTGAGCTTCTCGGCAAGCTCGATATAGCCGGGGTAGGGGGTGACCTGGAAGCAGGTGTGGCTGAATTTTTCGAGCTGTTCACGCACCGCCGCCACCACTTTCGGGTGGTTGTGGCCGGTGTTGAGCACGGCGATGCCGGAGGCAAAGTCGATGTAGCGGTTGCCCTCCACATCCCACAGCTCGGCATTTTTCGCCCGGTCGATAAACACCGGTAGCAGGGTGCCGACGCCGTTGACCACGGCCGCTTCGCGGCGCGCTTGCCAGGCCTTGTTTGATTCTGACTGACTCATCTTTCCTCCCTGAGGGGCCGCAGCCCCCGATATTCCCTGACTGAATGTGTGGCGGGCGACTTGGCGCCCATCGTCGCCGACTGGCCCATTGGCCCAGATCGGCGGCGTGTGGTTTGCTCTGCAGCAGCCCTCTTGCGGGGCACAGTGGGCCACATTTAGCCCCTTGCCGCCTCGGGCGAACTCCTGCATCTATCTATCAAAGCGATGGATTTTGCGGCCAAGGCATCGGTGAATAGGATGCTTTGGCCCTCTGCTGCCTTAGCGAATGCCGCCAAAGCAGAGGTATTTGGTTTCGAGGTACTCTTCCAGCCCCTCGGCCGCCCCTTCTCGGCCAAGACCGGACTCCTTGATGCCGCCAAAGGGGGCCAGCTCGGTGGAGATGATCCCCTCGTTGATGCCCACCATGCCGTATTCCAGCTGCTCGGCCACGCGCCATACCCGGGCGATGTCGCGGCCATAGAAGTAGGCGGCCAACCCGTAGGGGGTGTCGTTGGCGATGGCGATGGCCTCAGCTTCTGTTTCAAAACGCACCAGCGGGGCAACCGGGCCGAAGATCTCCTCCTGCAAAATGGGGTTGCTCTTGTCGACCTTGCCCAAAATAGTGGGTTGGTAGAAGAGCGGGCCGGCGGAATGGGCTTCCCCCCCCACCAGTACCTCGGCCCCGGCGGCGGTGGCTTGCTTGACCAGCTCGGCCACCTTGCTGGCGGCGGCGGCGTTGATCAGCGGGCCAATCTGGGTGCCCTCGTTCATGCCATCCCCCACCTTGAAGGCGTGCACGGCGGCGGTGAGCTTCCCGGCGAAGGCCTCGTAGACACCGGCCTGCACCAGGATGCGGTTGGCGCAGACGCAAGTCTGGCCCGCGTTGCGGTATTTGGAGGCCAGCGCCCCGGCGATGGCAGCGTCGAGGTCGGCATCATCAAATACGATGAAGGGGGCGTTGCCACCCAGCTCCAGCGACAGTTTCTTCATGGTGTCTGCGCACTGGCGCATCAACAGCTTGCCGATGCGGGTGGAGCCGGTGAAGGAGAGTTTGCGCACCCGCTTGTTGTTGCACAGCTCGTTGCCCACGGCGGCCGCCTGATGGGAGGTGACTATGTTGATGACCCCGGCTGGTATGCCCGCTTGCTCCGCCAGTACCGCCAGCGCCAGTGCACACAGCGGTGTCTCGGCGGCAGGCTTGATGACGATGGTGCAACCGGCGGCCAGTGCCGGGCCCGCCTTGCGGGTGATCATGGCGATGGGGAAGTTCCAGGGGGTGATGGCGGCGACCACGCCCACCGGCTGTTTGATGGTGGCCAGACGCCTGTCGTTGGAAAAACCCGGAATGGTGCGGCCGTAGGCGCGCTTGCCCTCTTCCGCAAACCACTGGATAAAGCTGGCGCCATAGGCCACTTCCCCCTTGGCCTCGGCCAGCGGCTTGCCCTGCTCGCAGGTCATGATGCGGGCCAGCTCATCCTGATTGGCCATGATGAGCTCGAACCAGGCATGAAGCCGGTTGCTGCGCTCCTTGGCGGTGAGCGCCGCCCAGGCCGGCTGGGCTGTGTAGGCGGCCTCGATGGCGCGGCGGGTGTCCGCCTCGTCCATGTCGGGCACCTGGGTGATGACCTGGCCGGTGGCCGGGTTGTACACCTCGAAGCTGTGCCCGCCATGGGCCTCGCACCAGCGGCCATCTATATAGGCAAGGGATTTGATCAAGGAGAGAGCAGGTTGTGATGCTGACATGAGAGGCCTCGAGTGTGGGTCAGGGTGGTCACGTCATCCCGTGTTGCCACCGTATAGAATAATAAGCATGTAATGACCATAAATTGAGCTGAAATGTTTTTCAAGTGTTAAATATATTTGAGTAAATGGGGCTACACATGCTAAAAATGGAGCCGTCAGGGCGATTTTACCGGTTTTTGTGGTGTCGGGTGTGCAAAATAATGAACGGTGCGTACTGTGCAGGATAACGAACAGACCAGACCGATTGACCCGTTATTTTAACCGGATGCGCCCATCGAACAGATCGGCCGTACACACGTTTGCAGGCACACAAGGAGGTGGGCGATGCAGCAACCACAAGGAGAGGCAAGGTGGCAGACCATGAGGGATAACCCGCTGATGGGCAAGAGTATGGGGGAGCGCCTCGCCGCCACCCGCCGTCATCTCGGGCTCTCCCAACGGCGAGTCGCCGAGCTGAGCGGGCTGACTCATGGCGCCATCTGCATGATAGAGCAAGACAAGGTGAGCCCGTCGGTGGCCTCGCTTCAAAAGCTGCTTAACGTCTATGAGCTGCCGCTGTCAAGCTTCTTCGCCGAGGAGGAGGGACGCACGCCGAGCGTGGTGATCAAGGCCGAGCAGCTGATCGAGCTTGGCAGTCAGGGGGTGTCCATGAAGCTGGTGCACAACGGTAACAACCGTCGCCAGCTCGGCTTTATGCTGGAGACCTATGCCCCCGGCACCGATACCGGTGGTCAGGTCAAGCATCTGGGGGAGGAGGTCGGAACCGTGCTGGAAGGCGCTGTGACCCTGACGGTGGCAGGCCTGGCCTATCAGCTCAGTGCCGGGGATAGCTACGTGATCGACACAGGCGAGCCCCACAGTTTCAGCAATCCGTCGGGGCAGGTCTGCCGCATCGTCAGCGCCCATACCCCGGCCAACTTTTAGCGTTGAGACTATGTCTCGTTTGGGAAAAGAACCGGTAAGGAAACAGGATCATGACCGAGCATGTAAACAGTTACTACGCAGCCAGTGCCAATCCACACGCCCCCTATCCGACACTGACCGAGCAGCTTGAGTGTGATGTCTGCGTCATAGGCGCGGGTTACACCGGCCTCTCCAGCGCGCTGCATCTGGTGGAAAAGGGCTATTCGGTGGTGGTGCTGGAGGCGGCCCGGGTGGGCTTTGGTGCCAGCGGTCGCAACGGTGGCCAGATAGTCAACTCCTACAGCCGCGACATCGACACCATAGAAGCGAACTGCCCGCCGGATCAGGCCAGGCTGCTCGGCTCCATGTTGTTTGAAGGGGGCCAGATCATCCGCGAGCGCATCAAGCGCTACAACATTCAGTGTGACCTGCAGGAGGGCGGTGTCTTTGCCGCCGAGACGGAGCGCCAGCTGCATGATCTCAGGGCCCAGCAGGCCCGTTGGCAGAAGTGGGGCAACGATAAACTGGAGCTGCTAGACAGGGACTGGATCCGTGAGGTGGTCGCAAGCGATCGCTACGTCGGCGGCCTGCTCGACAAGAGCGGCGGCCATATCCACCCCCTCAACCTGGCGCTGGGGGAGGCGGAAGCCATCCGTATGCTGGGGGGCAGGATCTTCGAACAATCCGCCGTCACCAGCATTACCCCGGGCCAGCCCGCTCTGGTCAAGACCGCCAAGGGGGCGGTGAAGGCGCGCTTCGTGGTGGTGGCCGGCAATGCCTATCTTGGTAATCTGGTGCCCGAGCTGGCCAGCAAGAGCATGCCTTGCGGCACTCAGGTGATCGCCACCGAGGTGCTGGGGGAGGAGCGGGCCCGCTCCCTCTTGCCACAAAACTACTGCCTGGAAGATTGCAACTACCTGCTCGACTACTACCGCACCTCGGGCGATCACCGGCTGATCTACGGCGGCGGTGTTGTCTATGGCGCGCGGGATCCGGCGGATATCGAGCGGCTGATCATCCCCAAGATGCTCAAAACCTTCCCGCAGCTGGCGGACGTCAAGGTGGAGTACACCTGGACCGGCAACTTCCTGTTGACCCTGTCGCGCCTGCCGCAGTTTGGCCGCATTGGCCCCAACATCTACTACATGCAGGGTTACAGCGGCCACGGCGTGACTTGTACCCATCTGGCGGGCAAGTTGCTCTCCGAGGTACTGAGCGGTCAGGCGGAGCGCTTCGATGCCTTCGCCAAGCTGCCGCACTACCCCTTCCCCGGCGGCCGCTTGTTCCGCATTCCTTTCACCGCCGCTGGCGCCGCCTGGTACACCTTGCGCGACCGCTTGGGGGTGTAAGCGCCACCTATTGTGCCGCAAGTTAGTGGTATGGGCAGACGCCAAAAACGACAAGGCCACCGAACGGTGGCCTTGGTTTTTTAACCCTGTTGGCGACAGGTGCCTGACATCCTGGTCAGTGCTTAGAGATAAAAGGCCTCAACGGTGCCTTTCAGGGTGATCAGAATGGGCTGACCGCGACGATCCAGCGCCTTGGGGGAGGGGATTTTTACCCAGCCTTCGCTGATGCAATATTCTTCGACGTTGGTGCGCTCTTTGCCATTGAGTCGAATACCAATCTGGTGTTCGAAACAGGCTGCGACATGGTGCGGACTGCGGGGGTTGCCTGCAAGGCGATCCGGCAGTGCCGGCTTGGTGTTGGTATCGCTCATCAATATGACCTGACATGGATAAAAAGTGCGTCATTGTAGAGAATGCAGTCATGGCATTCAAGGTGGCCATAACGAGTGCAACACCCCCTCTTCCATGCTGGATGCAGGAGTGATGCAGCATATTTATGGACCATGAGGCCGCCATCTTCTGTCACCGCCAAGTCGCAGGCATGCTGGCTTTTGGCTGCTGTTTCATGCTTGCGATCATGCTCAACTGTGTATCATCTGAGTGGTGCTGCGCTTTGTTTTCTGAAGGTACTGGGGGTCACACCAGCGATGCGAGAAAACTCGCGATTAAAGTTGGATTTAGTCTGAAAGCCTGCATTCATCAATATGTGGGTAATGGTCTCATCTGTGTTGAGCAGTGCCTGTTTCGCATGCTCGATGCGATATTCATTGACCACTCTGGAAATGCTCTTCTGGTGTACCTGATTGACCGCCATCGAGATTTGCTTGGCGGGAATACCCAGCTTGCGTGACAGTGCTGCCAGGGTCAGATCAGGATCAAGATAGCTGGCTTTTTCTCGCATCAATTTATCCAGCCTTGCTACGATCTCGTCGGCGCGATCCTGTGTCAATAATGATTCCGAACTTGGCGCCCTGGGAAGCTCCGATATTTCCGGCTGGGCAATATCTTCGACTGTGGGGGTATTGATGCTCACTATGATGACGGCAATGGCCAGCACGGGCAGCAGCACCAGGTGAGCGAGCGTCAAAATATAAAGGGAATATTTTCCCTGATTAACCGCAAAATCGAGGGAGATAGCCGCATCAATGAGGGCAGAAAATAACAGCATCCAGCCGGCCACCTGCTCTGCCCTTTTCACGCTTTCCCAATGGCTGAATGAGACATGGATAAGGAGCGGCTCTTTGGCGGAGTAGCGAACCAGTGCGATACCATAGAATAGATAAGTGGCTGTAATTATCTCATCCAGTGGCAAGGCGAGAAAGGGGTGAGTGAAGAGAGTGACCGTCACCAATATCGGTCCCGCAGCATGGAGATAAGCGAGCCGGTGGGGGCTTGCATGGGTAAAAATGAGCCAGGCGGCCACCGGGATCAGTGAGGCAAGTAATGGCTGGGCCATGCTGAAAAGTGCCATATCGACTGTCCAGCGCAGCCCAACCAGCCCGGTGGTAGCCGCACAGAGTGCCAAAAACAGGCAAGCCGATTTTGCTTGGCTGGCCAATCGCACATACAGGGTCACCGCCAGCAAGAGCAGCAGCAAAGAGACAACAAAGGGTACGGGAATTGCGAGCATAACCGATCCGGATCCCAGTCATGGTGGTGAAAATATAACGTCACGCCAGCATAACGATTTACAGCCATGTAAAGAAGAAGGTCACGGACAAAGACAGGTTTTAGCTCGTCCTCAAACCGGTTTCAGGACGTCTCTCGCTGCGTTAGCCACCAAGATGGGTGACCCAATAAGGTTGGAGATATCCCGAATGTTTCATTGTTATTTACTTGCGTGGCGCCGCTGCCTTGATTTTTCCGGTCACTCCTCCAGAAAGGAGTTCTGGATGTTTATGTTGGTACATCTGCTGGTTACCCTGATGTGCATCGCATTGGATGTGGGCATCAATGGTATGAGCGGCTTGGATGTAGGTTATAGCGTGGTGAGTACCCTCCCCATGGTCGCTATCATGGTCCGCCGGCTGCACGATATTGATCGCTCTGGATGGTGGGGATGGATCTTTTTTGTCCCTGGTGTGGGCCCCTTTGTGTTGGTCTATTTGCTTGCCCGGCAAGGTTGTTCAGGCATTCCCCCCATGAGGAAGGCATCATGAAACATCTCCTTTTGTTGTTCATGCTGATATGCCCGGTCGTCTTCGCCGAGGCCGCCAATATCCACCATTTTCCCGAGGGAGCACAGGGGATATTGTCGGTAGAACGTCTGACTCAGGGGAAATTGTTGTGGCTGCAGGGCCGGGTTGGTGAGGGGAGCTATACCCGTGTTGATAGCGAAGGGCGTCACTGTACGATCAAGGTGCCGGTGGTCGTGGGTCGTGTGGCAAATACCGGGCTGGGGATAGAGGCTGTGGGGGGGCTTTCCATTATCGTGATGAATAAACGGTTAAGCGATGCCCTAATCAAGGGGGAACGTATTAATAGCAACGAATGGCAGTTTGCTGCGCTGGCAGAGCGTCGCGGCGCAGATGGCTACATAGTAAAAGGCATCGAAGCAGACGAAGGATTCGTGCTCAATTCAAAACGGCGCTGGATTTCCTGGCTATTGGATGAGACGCCCATGCTGCATTGTCAGTAACCGCGCATTGAACAACACCGCCTGTGGGCGGTGTTTTACTCGGGCCTTATTGGGCAAGGGATTTCAGTTGCTGTTTGTCTGGCGGGTTATTCCAATCGATGGGGCCGTGGGTGAAGCGGTACTGCAGGCGGGGCAGGCTGGTCTCCAGCCACTCTTCCCGAAAAAAGGCATGGCCCTGATCCCAGTCAGGATCGTTCGCCCAGCCGGTTTGCAGGAAGTAGAGCCGGGTGCCTTGACCCTCCGGCACGAACCGCAGGCTGACCTGGGTCTTTTGCTGGCGAATGTGGGGCAGGGAGGGCGGAAAATTCCAGCTGAAGCTGAGCAGGTTGTGGGGCATGACGGCCATCACCCGACAGCCTTCGCTGCCACGCTCACCCAGTGGTGCATCGGGTCTGAAATAGATCTCGAACGGACCATTCGGTTCGGGCACCATCAAACATTCCGGCGCCAGGAAGCTGCGCAGGCCGCTTTCGGTTGTCCAGGCGCGCCAAACATCGTCGATATGGGCCGGAACAAAGATGTTACCTTCTATCTGCTTGTTATCCATAAATCAGCGAGCCTCAAGTCATCCATACATGGGACTCGAGCAGTATAGCCTTGCGGGCGATAAAATGAACAGCTGTGTGTCACACCCGTGCCATCCTGCAGCTGTCATGCTGGCCTGGCAATTTGACATGATGTGGCGATCCATCGACAGTGGTGCCAAGTGATCATAGTGATGAGGAAGGTTTGATGATCAGAGTCATGCGAGAGACAGACACCCCCTACTTGGCGCAGTTGTTTCTGAAGGGGCGGCGTCAGACCTTTCACTGGGTCGATCCTTCCCACTTTCGGCTGGAGGATTTCGACGAGCAGACCCGGGGTGAGCAGATATGGGTGGCCGAACAGGGTGGTACTCCCTGCGGATTTGTCTCCATCTGGGGGGATGAGAGCTTCGTGCATCATCTCTATGTGTCTGCCGACTGGCACGGTCAGGGGGTGGGACGAGCCCTGCTTGCCCAGGGATTGGCGGCGTTCCAGAAACCGGCCTCGCTCAAGGTGGCGACCCATAATACTGCTGCCCTGGCCTTCTATCATCGCCTTGGCTGGCAGAACACGGAGGAGACTGGGCACTGCGATATCACGGGCCCCTGGCGCCGACTGTGCCTCGAATAGTACTCATTAGCGTCAAGTAAAAAGAAGGATGACAATCGTCAGGGGCCATGGGCCCCTGACGATAATATATAGTGTCAATCGTTTACCTTGAGTCTCATGTAGGTGGTCTGGGTTTTAACAGCCATGGCCAATTGTCAAAATAGCTGACACACGTGAGATGAGAAATATACCGGGGCGGTCCCATGCCTATTTACCTGACCGGTATGGGGGAGTGGTGTCGAGCGTGATCAGCTGGCCTTGCACAATGACCGATGGGTGAATACAGTTGCTCACATATTCAGCCAATAGTTTTTGTGAAGAAAGTGACAGCAACTATAAAATCATTATGTTGTTATCAGACAGGCATGCTATTCTCAAACTGTGTTATCCTTGTGACAAACAAAAAATAATTCTGTGAGGAAGTAATGAACGAGTTTCTGAAAGTTCTGCTGAACATTCGCAGCCTGCGTGCTGCCATCCGTGAATTGCCGTTTGAACAGCTGCAAGAAGCGAAAGAAAAGTTTGAGCTGGTATATAACGAGCGTGCCGAGTCCGTTGAACAGGAGCGTGCCGAGCAGGAAGAGCGTCAGCGCAAGCTGAGCGAGTTTACTGAAATGCTGCAGCAAGCCGGTATCGACCCGCGTGAGCTGATTAACAGCGCAGCAGCACCTGCTGCCGCTGCTGGCGCGACCAAGAGCAAGCGTGCTCCGCGTCCTGCCAAGTACAAGTACCAGGAAGATGGCCAGGATAAGACCTGGACTGGTCAGGGCCGTATGCCGAAAGCCATTGCAGAGCAAGTTGCGCTGGGCAAGGATCTGAATGATTTCCTGATCTGATCCATTGGATCTGTCCTGAATGATGCCGCCCGCGAGGCGGCATTATTATTTGTGCTCACCGACACTCTCTCCTGTCAATTCCCGACTCATTTTGTTCCGCCCCGTTTGTCGTCGTGTGATGCATCATCTCAGTCCGTACATTTGTCTCCTTTATTGGTCGATTAATTGCGATCCGTCCGCATCTGGGTGGTCAGGTTGCGCTCGATTTTATTGCAGACCGCTTGTCGACCACTTGCGAGAGACAATCTGCCGGACTCATATAGCCTGGTACATATTCCTCTCTGCCATTCCCCAGAAAATTAGGGGGCATTAAGCTGTCCGCAAACAAGCTTCGCTTCTTTTTTACTCATTGGCGTTGTTGGCGCCATTAAACGACCTGCTTTTCAGTTTTACCTGACGCAGCATTAAGCGGAGGTCGGGATACAGGTTGTTTACCATGGCAGGGGATATTTGCTCTATCCCTGCGGATCCGTATATCCATGATTTTCAACCTGAATGGGTCACCCGGGTCGTGCTGGCGTGGCGAGGAGGGCGGTATGACAGGGGGGGAAAGAGATGGGCAGTCAGGCTCCCGCAGGGGGAGCCTTCCCGGGTTCAACTGGCCAGCAGGGCATTCCAGATCGCCTTGCCAGGCTGTGCATTGCCAGGCTGTGCCTTGGCGCTGTGCTGACGGCGGGCCTCGACGGCATCGGCTAGCATGGCGAGCAGGGTCTGGGTATCGTCCCAGCACAGGCAGGCGTCGGTTACCGACTGGCCGTAGGCGAGCTTGTTCAATGGCGCGGGCTTCTGGCTGCCCCCTTGCAGGAAGCTCTCGACCATGACGGCGGCGATGGCGTCGCTGCCTTCTCCCAGTTGACGGCAGAGTTCCCCCGCTACCCGGATCTGGTTTTTGTGCAGCTTCTGGCTGTTGCCGTGGCTGCAATCCACCATCAGGCGGTGGCTGAGCCCCTGCCGCATCAGCCGCTCGGCGGCATTCTCTACGTCGCTCTGGTGGTAATTGGGGCGGGTGCCGCCACGCAATATGATGTGGCCGGCCGGATTGCCCTCACTCTTGATCACCACAATGCCGCCCTGACTGCCCGGTGCGGTGAACAGGTGGGAGGCTTCACTGGCCTGGATGGCATCGATGGCGACCCGGATATTGCCGTCCGTGCCGTTCTTGAAGCCGACGGGGCAGGGCAGGGCCGAGGCCAGCTGCCGGTGCACCTGGGACTCAGTGGTACGGGCACCTATCGCCCCCCAGCTGATGAGGTCGGCCAGATAGAGGAAGCTGGTGGTATCGAGAAACTCGGTAGCGGTGGCCAGCCCCAGCCGGTTGATGTCGAGCAGCAGCTGGCGTGCCAGCCGCAGGCCATGGCCTATATCGTTGCTGCCATCCAGATGGGGATCGAATACCAGCCCCTTCCAGCCGACCGTGGTGCGGGGCTTCTCGAAGTAGGTGCGCATCACTATCTGCAACCTGTCTTGATAGGCGTCGGCCAGCCGCGCCAGCCGCTGGGCGTAATCGAGGGCGGCGAGCGGATCATGAATGGAGCAGGGACCTATCACCACCAGCAGGCGATCATCCTCTCCCGTCAGGATCTGGCGAACCTGCTGGCGATGGTGCGCGATCTGCGCTGTGGTTGGGGTGGGACAGGGATGAAGTGCCAACAGATCGGCAGGAGTGGGGAGAGCCTCTACCGCGAAGGCGCGCATTACCGAGTTCAAAACTGCCATCTGGATTACCTTGCTGTGCTAACGGGAGTGAATGACGTGCGCACCACACCCGACCCCTGAGGTCATGGCGAGGGAGCTGCAATGGGGCATCATCACTGCTTTTTGTTGAGAGTGATTATCATTATCTTGTTGTCTGCATCAAATGCAAGCACAACCGAGCGGATCACCAGAATGGGGGGAGAGGGGGAAAACCGGAGGCATGCAGATAGCCATCAAGCCCATGACCGGCAGGCCATGAGCTTGATAATAGAAGGGAAAATGCGGGGGATCAGCTGTCCATCACGTCGTGACGGTCATGGTGATAGGCCTCTTCATCCTTGCCTTGACGCCAGTAGGGCACGGCGTAGACGCGCGTGCGATCGACCTCCAGGGTACGCCTGACGTGACGGCGCAAGGGCACCACCAGCCCCTCTTCGCCGCCAAACCAGAAGTAGCTCACCTGCTCTTGCATCGGCAGGGCGGTGAAATACGCCACCAGCGGCTCTGTCTGTTCGGGGGGGCCGACAAACCAGCGCAGGCTGATGCCAGTCGGCAGCGGCAGATCCTGCACATCTTCCTGATAGGGCACCAGCAGGGCGATATGACCCTGAGCGTCGGCGGGCATCACCTCCGCCATGGCGCTGATGGCAGGCAGGGAGGTGAGATCCCCCGCCATGTAGTAGTGCCGGGCGGGTTGCAGCATGGGCGCCGGGCCGCCCGGGCCCGAGATGGCCAGCAGATCGCCGGGTTGGGCCTCAAGGGCAAAGCGGCTGGCGGGGCCAGCCTCGCCGTGCAATGCGAAGTCGATATCCAGCTCCTGCTCCTCGCGGCGAAAGGCCCGTATGGTGAAGGTGCGGATGATGGGGCGCTGGCTCGGGTCTTCCCAGCGCGGCCCTTGCGGGGTGGGCGTGGGCAGCACGGCATGGGCCTGGCCCGGCTGGGGCAGCATGATCTTGATGTGGGCACCGCCGCAGGTGAAGGGGTAGTCAGCGAGTTCCGGGCTGGTCAGGCAGACTCGGCGCAGATGCGGGCTCACATCCCGGACGTGTTTGACGGTGAGCAGACGAGGGCGATTGACCGGGGCGGGCTGGGACATATGGATACTCCTGACTGATAATGGCGCTCATTTTTCATTAAATGAAAATTATTATCAATTGGTTTGTGTGACAGTCCGTCAGGAAAGGGGCATAAACAGGGAAGAAAAACGCCGCCTCTCATGACATGAGTGGCGGCGTAACGAGGCGTTGGATTAGCTGCGATCGCTTCCCCCCAGCGCCTTGTAGATCCTGGCCATGGTGTTGAGCTGCTCCTGCTGCTGACCGAGCAGGGCCAGCTCGGCATCCCACAGCCGGTTCTGCTCATCCAGCCAGTCCCGCACCCCGGTGGCTCCTGCCTGGAAACGCGCCTTGGCCAGCCGCTCCGCCTCCTTGGCAAACGCCCGCTGCTCGGCCAGATAGTTAAGACGCTGCTCGCCATGATGGCGGGCGGCCAGGCCATCTTCCACCTCCACCAGGGCGGTGTAGAGCTGCTTGCGAAACTCGGCCTCGGCGATCTGGTAGTCAAGCTCTGAGCTCGCGATGGAGATCCGGGTCTTGTTGTATTCGAGGAAGGGCAGCGCCAGGGTGGCGCCCAGGGTGCCTACCGGGTTTTGCAGCACCTGGGTCAGGGTATCCGAGGTGCTGCTGGCACCACCGGTGAGGCTGAGGGTGGGGTAGAAACCGGTGCGGATCTCGTCCCCTTTCGCCAATGTCTTGCGCAGCCTCAGCTCGGCGGCGCGCACGTCGGGGCGCCGCGCCAGCACGTCTGCCGGTATGCCGACCGCCAGCGACGGTGCGGGCGCCGTCGTCAGCGCGGTCGGGGCAAACTCTAGCGGGCCACTGCTGCGCCCGAGCAAGAGGCGCAGCCCGTTGCGGGCCTGTTCCTGCTGCACCAAGAGCGCGCTGAGTTCTGCCTGCTTGCCCGCCTTCTGCTGGCTGGCCTGCACCAGATCGAGCCGGGTGACGGCGCCGGCCTGGTATTTGACCTGGGTCAGCTGCTCGGCGCGGGCATAGTTGGCGAGTTGCCGCTCGCCCAGTGTGATGGCCGAGCCGAGATAGGCCAGTTGCCAGTACTGCTCCAGCGCCTTGCCGATCAGCATCAGACGGGTGGCCGCCAGATCCTGAGCTGAGGCCTGGGCTTCCCAGCTCGCCTGATCCCGCACCGAGGCGAGCCTGCCCCACAAATCCACTTCGTAACTGAGGTTCAGAGAGGGACCCATAGTGCTGGTAGCCTTGCCGGTTTTCAGATCCTTGTTGCCGTTGGCGTCCAGGCTGGCGTTGACCGAGGGGGTCAGGTTGGTATCGGCGAGATCCGAACCCAGCAGTGCGCTTCTGAGCCTCAGTCCGGCGACCTGCATGTCCGGGTTGGCGGCTAGCACGGCCTCCACCAGTTGATCCAGCGCCGGATCATGGAACCCTTGCCACCAGAGGCCGGCTTGCTGCCGGGTGAGGTCATCGTCCGGCTGCTGCCAGCTCGGGGCCAGCGCCAGATCTTGCCTGTGATAGGTGCTCTGCTGGCTGCAGGCGCTCACGCCTGCGGCAAGGGCGAGGCAGAGCCCCAGTCTGGATAAGTTGTGCATCGTCATTCCCTCGCCAGCGCCTTGACCGGATCGAGCCGGGCGGCATTACGGGCGGGCAGGTAACCAAACAGGATCCCGATGAGCGAGGAGCAGCCAAACGCCATCAGGATAGAAAAGAGCGAGAACTGCATCTGTATGCTTTCCACGAACAGGGAGAAGAGCAGACCGATGAGCAGGGAGACGCCGACCCCGAGCATGCCGCCGAGCAGGCTCACCATCACGGCCTCGATCAGGAACTGCTGCAAGATGTCGGACTGGCGGGCGCCGACCGCGATGCGGATCCCTATCTCGCGGGTACGCTCCACCACCGAGACCAGCATGATGTTCATCACCCCGACCCCGCCGACGATGAGGGAGATCACCGCGATGGCGGAGACCAGCAGCGTCATGGTGGCCGTGGTCTTCTCCACTGACTTGATGATGTTGTCGCTGCTGAAGGTGAAGAAGTCCTTCACCCCGTGGCGCTGGGTCAGCAGCGCGATGACGGCCTGTTCGGCTAGCGCCGGTTGTACCCCGTCCTTGACCCGGATAGTGAGCTGGCTGAAGTGGCTCTGGGAGATGAGGCGGCTCATCACGGCGCTATAGGGCAGCCAGATATTGACCGATTGGCCGCTGCGGCCAAATCCCGTCTCCTCTTCCACCACGCCTATGATGCGTACCGGCAGGGTGCCGACCAGCACCACTTGGCCGACGGGGTCTTTCTCGCCGAGCAGGCTTTTTATGGTCTTGCTATCTACCACGGCCATCGCGGCCCGATTCTGGATGTCGCGCTCGTCAAACAGGCGGCCGCTGGTGAGTTTCATCCCCTTGACCCGGAAGAAGTCGCTGCCGACCCCCACTATGCTGCCGCTGATGGTCTTGTTGCGATAACGCAGCTGGCCGGCCGAGGTGATCTGGGGACTGGCCCCTTCCAGATAGGGCTGGCCGAGCAGGGCATCGAGATCCCGCTTGTTGAGGGTCTGGATGCTGGCAGCCTTCTCATCTCCCCAATCCTTGCCGGGGAATATTTCGATGGTGTTGGTGCCCATGGCGTTGATCTGCTCGATCACCTTGGCGCGAGCGCCCTGACCGAGCGCGACCACGCTCACCACGGCGGCTATGCCGATGATGATGCCGAGCATGGTGAGGAAGGTGCGCATGCGGTGAGCCAGCATGGCGTGCAGTGCCATGCGCCCCGCCTCGCGATAGCGATCCCAGTCGTTGCCAGTGACCCTGGCGGCGGGTGTGGTGGGCGGGAGGGGGACCGAGGCCGTGGCCGGCTTACCGCTGTCTTCCAGCACCCGGCCGTCGCGCAGCGTGATGATGCGATCCGCGTGGCTGGCCACCGCCATGTCGTGGGTCACCAGTATGATGGTGTGGCCCTGAGCGTGCAGCTCCTTGAGGATGGCCATCACCTCCTTGCCGCTCTGGCTGTCGAGGGCCCCTGTGGGTTCGTCCGCCAGGATCACCTCGCCGCCATTGGCCAGCGCCCGGGCGATGCTGACCCTCTGCTGCTGGCCGCCGGAGAGCTGGCCCGGAGTGTGATCGCTGCGATCGCTCAAACCCAGCCGTGCCAGCAGGGCGTGGGAGCGTGCTTGCCGTTCGGGACGAGAGGCGCCGGCATAGACGGCCGGGATCTCCACATTGGCGGCGGCATTGAGGTGCGGCAGCAGGTGGTAGCGCTGAAAGATGAAGCCAAAGTGGTGGCAGCGCAACCGGGCCAGGGAGAGGGCATCCAGGGTGGCGGTGTCCTGCCCCCGAAACAGATACTGGCCAGCGCTTGGACGATCGAGGCAGCCGAGCAGGTTCATCAGCGTGGATTTGCCGGAGCCGGAGGCGCCGACGATGGCGATCATCTCCCCTGCTTCAATGGTCAGATCCAGTGGATGCAGGACGGTGACCTCGTGTTCCCCGCTCGGATAGCGCCGCTCTATACCCTTGAGCTGGATCAGCGTCTCGCTCACAATATGATCTCCACGTCGCCGCCGCTGACCGGTTTGCCCTGGCCCAGGGTGACCTGCTCCTGCTCGCTCAGGCCGCTGACCACCTCGACCTTGATGTCATCCTTCATGCCGGTCTTGATGCGGCGTGTCTCTTTCTGAGCGTCATCCTTGAGCAGGGTCACCTCGTACTCGTTCTCCCCCAGCTTCTTGCCAAGCGCCGTCTGTGGAATGGTCAGCACCTGCTTGCGCTCGCCGAGCACTATGGTGACTTGCGTGGTCATGGCGACCCGCAGGGTGTGATCCGGATTGGGCACGTCAAACAGGGCGTAGTAGTAGACGGCGGCATTGCTGGTGGCTGTGGTGCTGGCGGCCGGCTCGTTGATGTTGGTGGGGGCCAGCTCCACCGTGCGCAGGGTGCCGTGATAGCGGGTGTCCACATCCCCCATCAGGGTGAAATAGACCGGCATGCCGGCCTTGACCCGGGTGACATCCGCTTCCGAGATTTGCGCCTTGACTGTCATGGTTTCCAGGTTGGCGAGCTTGAGCAGGGTCGGCACCGTCTGGCTGGCGGCCAGGGTCTGGCCCTGGCGGGTCACTATGCTGACGACTGTGCCATCCATCGGGGCAAGGATGCGGTTATAGCCCAGCTCCGTCTTGGTGCGATCCACCTTGATCAGCGCATTCTCGACCTCGGCCTGGGCGCTCTGCAGCTCTGCTCGGGTGACCGCCAGCTGGGCTTCGGCGCTCTCCAGATCGGCGCGGGAGCTGGCTTCCTGCTTGAACATCTGCTGCTGACGACGCCAGGCCAGCTCGTTTTGCTTGAGCTGTGCCTGCTTGATCTTGAGCTGGGCACGGCGGCTGGCAAGATCCGCCTCGGCGGTCTTGAGGTTGTTCTGGGCGATCAGCGGGTCTATTTCGGCCAGCAGGTCCCCTTGCTTGACGTTTTGTCCGGCCTCGACCGCCAGATAGGTCACCTGACCCGAGACCTGGGCACCCACATCCACCTGCTCTATGGCCTGCAGGACGCCGCTGGCCAGCACAGTCTGCTCCACATCCTGGCGGGTCACTGACGCGCTCAGCACGGGCTCGGGGGCCTTGCTCGGCCAGGCCAGCCAAGTGATGGCGGCCAGCGGGAGCAGGATGAGCAGGGCAAATTTTCGCTGCTTGGGGGTTATGTTCATTTATCACCTGAAAGAAACGTGCGAAGGCGTGCAAGGGCAATATCCTGCAGCAAACGAGGCTTAAAAAACAGCGATGAATATGTAAGGAAACATGTAGATAGCTTTGTCATTACCGGCCTTGCCTGCCGTCATGGCAATGACCGGGCGGCGGTTTGGATGGACAGAGTTGCGAGGTGCGAGGGAATGGGGCGAGAGGAAATAAAGCGAGGCGATGGCATGTTGGCAAGCGGCGCCCACCCGTGGGGTGGGCGCCGGGCAGATTAACCTATGGTCTTGAGCTGTTCGGCGTAGGGTTCGTGGCAGATCTGGATATCGATCGGCAGCTTGTAGATGAGCAGGCGGGCCAGTGACCCTTCCATCCAGTGGTGGCGGCTGCCCACCAGCAACAGATCCGTCGGGTGTGCATCCAGCCAGCGCTTCAGATCAGGCACCACGTCATCGACCACCAGACACTGGTAATCCACCGGGTGCTGCAGGGTGGTGATGAGCTCGCTGATGATGGCCTTGGCATCCAACGTGCCTTGGGCACTGCGTTCTTCCTCGGACAGTGAGAGGCTATTGCGGCGCATCTTGCTGCTGTGGGTTAGGTGCAGCAGGGTCAAATCACCGCCCATTCCCTGTACCAGGCGGCTTGCTTTGGCCAGGGTATCCTGCTCGTAATCCTTGCCTTCCAGTAACAGCACAATATGGGTTGAGGTCATAAGCAGTTCTCCTTGGCATGGCGCGGGGCACCGGGGACAAACTGTCTGTCTCCTACCACTGTGTTCCCGCTATGTGTCGCATAAAACGAACCGGTTTTTGCGCGTCTGGCGTCACGTTTTGTCGGTGATGCATCGTCAAGCCATGTTCGTTCACATCATCATAACAGACCGGGTTGAATGGAAAATGAAGGGAAACCCGCTTTTTCACGGTGTACTGGTCTGGTGGCAGTGAACATCATGTAAGCGCCCCTGAATCAGCACCTGTTTTTACTGAGATCACCTCGGCACACTGAAACCCATCGTATCTACGTTGGGATTTCCGCTATGACCACTCAAGAACGCGTTGATTTTTGGCAGCGCCAGAT
>NZ_JAACGC010000032.1:0-46005 GCF_029237385.1 Aeromonas sp. 1HA1 | reverse complement strand
TTGAGGGTCCTAAAGGGCCGTTGGAGACCACAACGTTGATAGGTGGGGTGTGTAAGCGCAGTGATGTGTTGAGCTAACCCATACTAATTACCCGTGAGGCTTAACCATACAACACCCAAGAAGTGTTTCTGGCCTTGTAGCGAATGAACGAACTACTAACTAATTCAGTGATAGTGATAAGCCAAGCGCAACATCATTACTCACGTCAGCTTTCTGGATTAAGAATTTGCCTGGCGGCCATAGCGCCGTGGAACCACCTGATCCCATGCCGAACTCAGAAGTGAAACGCGGTAGCGCCGATGGTAGTGTGGCATTCGCCATGCGAGAGTAGGACACTGCCAGGCACCCAACATTGAAAGCCCGCTCAGATGAGCGGGCTTTTTTATTGCCTAAAATCAGTCATTTATAAGCTATAAAATAGCTTATTCCCTTCTTCATTGACCCTGACTGGCACAGGGTAGCTCCATATTGGCCACCCCATCTTCCAGCTGGATATCGATCTTGAAGCCAAGACGCTTGGCCAGATTGATCATGCCGCGATTGCTGGGCATGGTCATGCCGGATAGCTGACCAATGCCCCGCTCTTTGGCGTAGCGTACTATCTTCTCCATCATCAGCTTGCCGAGCCCAAGTCCTTTCAGGTCGGAACGTACCAGAATGGCAAACTCTGCATCGGATTGATCCGGGTTGGAGATAGCCCTTACCACCCCGAGGATCTGCTGACTGAAGGCCCCGTCCTGTCCGATGGCCACGAAGGCCATTTCCCGGTCGTAATCGATCTGGGTCATGCGGGCCAGCTCTTCGTGACCCAGTTCACCCACATCGGCAAAGAAGCGCTTGTACCTGTCTTCATCAGACACCTTGAGCACAAACTGCTTATGTGCGGGTTCATCCTCCGGCCGGATCGGGCGCAGCAGCACATGACTCTGATCCTTGAGCCAGGCTCCTTCTTCCAGTTCGGTGGGATAGGGGCGTATGGCTAGCGTATTACGTCCCTGCACCACAGGCATCAGCGTCAGGCTGGCATCCAGAATGACCATCTCGGCCCCACATGCCTGCAACGGATGCAGGTCCAGCTCCTGGATCTCGGGGAAGGCCAGCAGCAGCTCTGACAGCTGGCACAGCACTTGACCCAGTGCATCGATATCGAGTTTTTCGGGTGTAGCTTGCTCGCGGATCTTGCGACTCTTGAGGGCACCTATGATCTGGTAGCGTGCCAGCGCTTGGTTCAATGGCGGGAGTGCGGCCACCATCTCTTGCGGCTCGGCCCCCGATTCGCCGAGCAGGATGACGGGGCCGAAGACAGGATCCTGTTGCAGGCGGATCCTCAGCTCCAGACCGCCGCTGCGGCGCGCCATCCGTTGTACCAGCAACCCTTCGATACGTGCCCCCGGGTCGTGTTGCCTCACCCTGTCGAGAATGGCATCCGCTGCCTGGGCGACTTCGGCCGAGGTGCGCAGGTTCAGCATGACGCCGTGCACTGCAGACTTGTGGGTAATATCCGGTGAGCGCAGTTTGACCGCGACGGGATAGCCGATCTGCTCTGCGGTCAGGGTGGCCTCGATGGCATCGGAGACGATCCAGGTCGGCAGAGTAGAGAGCCCGGCGGCTTGCAGTATGGGGTGAACAAGGTGGGTATCAAGCGTGAGCTGCTTGCGCTCCAGCGCTTGGCGGATCAACTGCTGACATAGCTCGACGTTGAGCTTGTCGCCCTGCAGGGAGGCGGGCGTTTCCATCAGCTGCTTCTGGTTGCGGCGGTATTCCACCATGTGCATGAAGGCGGCGACTGCGCTTTCCGGGGTACGATAGGTCGGAAATCCAGCCTCGCTGAACAGACGACGCCCCTCTTGCGCCGAGTATTCTCCTGCCCAGTTGGTCAGTATATTGAAGCGCCTGGCCCTGGGATGTTGTTTGACGTAGTCGATCAGGCTGCGGGCCAGCGCGGCCCCGCGCGCTGTGAGGGAGGGGGCGTGAATGAGCAGGATGGCGTCGGCGTTATCCCCTTGCAGCAGGGTCTCCAGCGCCTGCTGATAGGCGGCAATATCGGCATCACTGCCGATGTCCCGTGGCGGCATGGCCAGTTTGCCGCCCCGCTCCAGCAGCACGTCGACCGCCATGTTGGCCAGCCCGCGGCCATTGGAAATGATGGCCAGTCTTTCCCCCTTGAGGGTCAGGGAGTGGCTCAAGGTTTCGACTGCGGCAAACAGCTCGTGGGTATCTCGCACCCGCAGCATGCCTGCACGCCGAATGGCTGCATCGTAGACGTTGTCGAGGCCATTGGCCGGATCGTGGCGACCGCTCTTGAGTACCAGAATGGGTTTGTTGCGTGAGGCCGCCCGCGCTGCCGAGAGGAAGTGGCGGGCGTCGTGCAGCTTGTCCATGTAGAGCAGGACGGCGCGAGTGGTTCCATCGCGGGAGAGCTGATCCAGCAGTTGGCCGAAGTCGATGTCACAGTGATCGCCGAGGGAGATAAAGGCGGAGAAACCCAGCTCATGTTGCTTGGCCCAGTCCAGAATGGTGGTGCTGACGGCGGCTGACTGGGAGAGAAACGCAACCTGGCCAGGTTTGGCTGCGATGGGGGAAAAGCTTGCGTTGATGCCCTGACCCGGCAACAGCATGCCCATGCTGTTGGGGCCGAGCAAGCGAATGTCGTATTGGCGGCTTAGCTGTTGAAGCTGTGTTCTCTCCTGCATGGAGAAGTCGGCAGCCAGTATGATGGCCGCTCCGGCGCCTTTCTTGCCCAACTCTTCGATGAGTGGCAGTACCCGTTCGCGTTTGGTACATATGATGGCGAGATCGGGGGAGAGCGGCAGGCTGCTGATATCGGGATAGGCCAGTACGCCGGCGATGGCCTTGCTGTGCGGGCTGACCGGCAGTATGGGGCCCTTAAACTGGCCCGCGAGCAGGTGTCTGATGACCACATGACCCGCCTTCTGCGGGTCGGTTGAGGCACCGATGACGGCGATTGACTGGGGTTTGAAGAGCCGATCCAGGCCGCTTGGTTTCATGGGCACTCCCGTGGGTGGCGGATGGTGCCAGTGTAATACGCTTTGACTGCCTGTTCTGTGACCGGTTGCGGATCACTGTTTGGTGAGGGCACTGGCTCGCAGATAAAACTTCATCTTGCCCTGGATCTGACGCACCGCCGCCATATGGCGTTCCTGCAGATAGATGTCCTGCTCTTGATCCAGCGAGGTCTGCGGTACACCCATGCTCTGCAGGTACTCTTCAAACAGCTGTGAGCTGTTGATTTCGATCAGATGACGCATCATGGCGAGGCTCCTTCCATTCAGGTTGAACGTAGATTCTAGCCTGTGACCAGCGTCTCGTTATGACCATTGTCAGATTTGACACGAAGCAGCTCATACATCTGCGGGGGAGTGCTCTGGCTGTCGGGCCCGGAACCTGCTGCGGGGTCATCCTCATCCGGCAAGGGGATGAGGGGCGTTTTGCCAGGGTTCACCCCTTGACTGACTGGCATTACCCCGGGCTCACCATAGGTCAGCGCCGCTACCTGCCTGCTCAAGACGAACGATCCCAGGATTGTAGTCGGCAGTTTGTAGGAGGCTTTGTTCAACATGCTGCGCAAGCCGCGTGCGCGACTTCATCGGAGCACAAGCCGCATCCGGATTTGAACATCGAGTCTCATCTGGTGTTTCGTTATCCGCTGGCGCTGCTGTTTTTTATCTTGCCCAAATATCCCGAGCTGGCACAACGCATTGAGCTCGGGTTGCAGCGGGTGCGCCAATCGGGTGTCCTCGAGCATTTTGTTGGGGAGGGGGTTGGCAGTACTATTCGTCGGCTGAAGCTGGATAACCCGGATCTTCCCGCCAGCTGCCGTGCCATGATGGCCGACGTGGTTAGCTTGTCAGCGCAGTGACCCCTGGCCGCGCGCGGTATCCCAGAAGGCGCGGATCAGCGGCTCTTCCAGCCGCTTCTTGAGTACGGCGATGCCGACATCGAACGGCTTGAGCGCCGGTCTGGGCTCGACTATGCGCACTTTCTCCCCCATGGGGCTGTGATCGATCACGGCAGCAGGCACCAGCCCGACGCCAAAACCGAGCGCCACCATGGCGACTATCCCCTCGTTGCCCGCCACCTCGGCATAGATGTTGGGGGCGATGCCCTTGTTGCGAAACCACTGGTCACATCGCTTTCGCGCCAGACCCTGCTCGGAGAGGATCAGCGGCAGCCGCTCCCAGTCGGGCTCTCCCTGCAAGAACCACTGGTTGGGTTGAGGCGGGTTGCGTGGAGCGATGAACACCAGCGGTACCTGTTGCAGGCTAGCAAATTCCAGCTTGGCGGAGAGCGCATCGGGCCGCGCGGCGATGGCGAGATCGGCTTCGTCGGCCAGGATCCTGTCCACTGCCAGCGCCGGGTCGCCAGTCTCCAGCTTGATCTCCAGCTGGGGATAGCGGCGACGAAAACGCTCCAGTACCTCGGGCAGCAGAAAGTAGCTTGCGGTGACCGAGCAGAACACCCGCAGCCGCCCTTGCAGCGGTTCGTCGCTGCGTTTGAGCTCCTGCTTGAGCTGACGCCACTCCTGCAACAGGCCACCGCCAAACTCACGCAGCTTCTCGCCCGCCGAGGTGAGTCGTACCGAACGGTTGTCCCGTTCGAACAGCACGCAGCCAGTCTCCTGCTCCAGTCGCTGGATGGCACGGCTCAGGGTGGAGGGGCTGACCGCCATGGCATCGGCGCTTTTGCCGAAGTGAAGGGAGTCGGCGAGGTGGAGAAACAGCTCGAGATTGCGAAGGTCCATTTTTCAATTCCTGCTGCGGCGCGCTTGCTGACTTGGGATGACACTGCGTGATATTACCAAAAATCATCTTTCAATTCTTGCAACATACTGTTTCGAATATATCAGTTCAGGCAATAAGTGTCCCGCGCTATAGTGGTTCAGACAACGCCGCTACCCGGCATGGAATCAATCGAACGGAGCAATCACCATGGCTAACTATTTCAACACCTTGAACCTGCGTCAGCAGTTGGCCCAACTGGGCAAGTGTCGTTTCATGCAGCGGGCGGAATTCGCCGACGGTTGCGAGGTGCTGAAGGGCAAGAAGGTGGTGATTGTGGGCTGTGGTGCCCAGGGGCTGAACCAGGGTCTGAACATGCGTGACTCCGGGCTGGATATCTCCTACGCCCTGCGCAAGGCCGCCATCACCGAGAAGCGCGCATCCTGGCAGAAAGCCACCGACAACGGCTTCGCGGTCGGCACTTATGAAGAGCTGATCCCGACCGCCGATCTGGTATTGAACCTGACCCCGGACAAGCAGCACTCCGATGTAGTGAAAACCGTGATGCCGCTGATGAAGCAGGGCGCCGCGCTGGGCTACTCCCACGGCTTCAATGTGGTGGAAGAGGGTCAGCAGATCCGCGCCGACATCACAGTCGTGATGGTGGCGCCCAAGTGCCCGGGTACCGAAGTGCGTGAAGAGTACAAGCGTGGCTTCGGTGTGCCGACCCTGATCGCCGTTCACCCGGAGAACGATCCCAAGGGTGAAGGCATGGCCATCGCCAAGGCATGGGCCTCTGCCACTGGCGGCGACCGTGCCGGGGTGCTGGAATCCTCCTTCGTGGCGGAAGTGAAATCTGACCTGATGGGCGAGCAGACCATCCTCTGCGGCATGCTGCAGGCCGGTTCCCTGCTCTGCTACGACAAGCTGGTTGCCGAAGGGACCGACAAGGCTTATGCCGGCAAGCTGATCCAGTTCGGCTGGGAGACCATCACCGAAGCCCTGAAGCAGGGTGGCATCAGCCTGATGATGGACCGCCTCTCCAACCCCGCCAAGCTGCGTGCCTTCGAGCTTTCCGAGCAACTGCGCACCCTGATGCGCCCGCTGTTCGAGAAGCACATGGACGACATCATCGCCGGTGAGTTCTCTCGCGGCATGATGGCCGACTGGGCCGAAGATGACGTCAAACTGTTTACCTGGCGTGAAGAGACCGGCAAGTCTGCCTTCGAAAATGCCCCGGCGTTCGCTGGCAAGATTGCCGAGCAGGAGTATTTCGACAATGGCGTGGTGATGGTGGCCATGGTCAAGGCGGGTGTCGAGCTGGCGTTCGAAACCATGGTGGCTTCCGGTATCTACGAGGAGTCTGCCTACTACGAATCCCTGCACGAGCTGCCGCTGATCGCCAACACAGTTGCTCGCAAGCGTCTGTACGAGATGAACGTGGTCATCTCCGATACCGCCGAGTACGGTAACTACCTGTTCGCCAACGCCGCTGTACCGTTGCTGCGTGAGCACTTCATGCCGACCCTGAAAGCGGGCGATCTGGGTGCCAGCAAGGCGGAAGGGCAGAGCGTTGATAACCTGGCGCTGCTGGCGGCCAACGAGGCGACCCGCAACCATCCGATCGAAAAAATCGGTCAGATACTGCGTGGTTACATGAAGGACATGAAGCGTATCGCCGTCGGCGGTTAAGCCTGCATCGGGCAGGGTGATGAAGGGGCGGGGATGACGATCCCCGTCGCCGGTCGGACTGGACACCCGACCGGCCAGCCAGAAAAATCAGCCCGACCCGACATAAAAAAGCCCCGCTCATCGAGCGGGGCTTTTGCATTCAGAAAGGTGGGATAAATCAGGCTTTCCACGCTTTCCAGGTGTTGATCAGACCGTTGGTGGAGCCGTCGTGGCTGGTGACAGCCTCGGCGGTGTTGAGCTCCGGCAGGATCTTGTTGGCCAGCTGTTTGCCCAGCTCCACGCCCCACTGATCGAAGCTGAAGATGTTCCAGATTGCGCCCTGTACGAAGATCTTGTGCTCGTACATGGCGATCAGGGCACCCAGGGTTTTCGGGGTCAGGCTCTTGAACAGGATGGAGTTAGTCGGGCGGTTGCCTTCGAACACCTTGAACGGCACCAGATCCTTGACCTGCTCCAGAGTCTTGCCAGCAGCCAGGAACTCGGCTTCGACCTGTTCTTTGCTCTTGCCGAAGGCCAGCGCCTCGGTCTGGGCGAAGAAGTTGGCCAGCAGTTTCGGGTGGTGGTCACCGATCGGGTTGTGGCTGATGGCTGGCGCCAGGAAGTCACAGGGGATCAGCTTGGTGCCCTGATGGATCAGCTGGTAGAAGGCGTGCTGGCCGTTGGTGCCCGGCTCACCCCAGATGATGGGGCCAGTCTGGTAGTCAACCGGCTTGCCGTTGCGATCCACGTACTTGCCGTTGGACTCCATGTTGCCCTGCTGGAAGTAGGCAGGGAAGCGGTGCATGTACTGATCGTACGGCAGAATGGCTTCGGACTCGGCACCATGGAAGTTGTTGTACCACAGGCCAATCAGCGCCAGCAGCACCGGCACGTTCTGCTCATAGGAGGCAGTGGCAAAGTGCATATCCATCTCGAAGGCGCCTTGCAGCAGGGCTTCGAAGTGCTCGAAACCGACGGAGAGGGCGATGGGCATACCGATGGCAGACCAGGAGGAGTAACGGCCGCCAACCCAGTCCCAGAACTCGAACATGTTGTTGGTGTCGATGCCGAACTCGGCCACGGCCTTGCCATTGGTAGAGAGCGCAGCGAAGTGCTTGGCAACGTGGGCCTTGTCACCGGCGATCTTGATGAACCAGTCGCGGGCGGTCAGGGCGTTGGTCATGGTCTCCTGAGTGGTGAAAGTCTTGGAGGCCACCAGGAACAGGGTGGTTTCCGGATCAATCTCTTTGAGCGTCTCGGCGATATGGGTGCCATCGACGTTGGAGACGAAGTGCATCTGCAGGTGGTTTTTATAGGGGCGCAGCGCCTCGGTGATCATCACCGGGCCCAGATCAGAGCCACCGATACCGATGTTGACCACGTGCTGGATCGCCTTGCCGGTGTAGCCTTTCCACTCGCCTCCGATTACCTTCTCGCAGAAGCCCTTCATCTTGGCCAGTACGGCGTTCACTTCCGGCATCACATCCTTGCCGTCGCACTCGATGGGGCGGTCGGATCGGTTGCGCAGGGCCACGTGCAGTACGGAGCGGCCCTCGGTCATGTTGATCTTGTCGCCATTGAACATGGCATCGATCGCGCTGCGAAGATCGGTCTCTTTGGCCAGATCAACCAGTAATTTGAGGGTTTCCTCAGTGATCAGGTTTTTTGAGTAGTCAACCAGGATATCGCCGCCAAAGGTGAGGGAGAACTTGTCGAAGCGCTTCGGGTCCTGCGCGAACAGATCCTTGAGTCGAGTCTCTTTGTTAGCTGAAAAATGGGCTTCCAGCGCCTGCCAGGCCTGGGTCTGGGTTGGATTGATGTTTTTCATAGGATTACCGATCTTCCTAGTTGTGTTTGAACCTTGCAGGCAAGGCTCCCGCCAAACCTTATTATTCGAACATTATACCGAGCACGGCGTGCGGCCCGTGTAACAGAGCTTTACCAATTGTCTGCCATCGAAGGAGTTTACAACCAAAACGCTGCGATTATGAGTCACTCATGACCAGGGGATCTTGAGTTTGCTCATACTTCACCCGGCTTGTACGGGTTGAAAGGGCTTTCATCGATGGTTGGCCGCAGCTTGCTGCCTGGCAAGTGAGTGTTACAGCTAAAGGGGTATTTGATCGCCGCCTTTTGGCTCATTTTATGAGCAAGCGCAAATTGTCGGGGGTGGGCCTTGGCTAGTATAGGAGCCGAATGGATTAGATCTCCCAGGGATGGCCACAGTCTGGAATAAGGAGATCGATATGAAACACCTGTTATGCCTGTTTGCCCTGAGCCTGCTTGCCACTGGCTTCATCGGCCTGTTGACCATGGTGCTGACCAGTGCGGCGCCAACCCTGGAGATAAGGGTGCTGGCCGTGATGGGTGCCGTACTGGGGGGTTATGTGCTGGTGCAGCCGTTGCTTAACCGGGTCGCTCGTCGACTGGTCTGAGGGAACTGCCTGCCCTATGGATGGGCGTGCTGGCCATGGTGACAACGGCGCAAGATCCGGCCCGGGTGGCCGGATTTTTTATGCCTGCGCCGTGCACATGAGGCCCATAAACAACCATGCCAGCGCTAAGGCTGGCATGGTTGTTTATGGGCCTGCTTCAGGCCTGGGGTTTTTGCATGTGCATGACCATCTGCGGGAAGGGGATCTCGACACCCTCGGCGTCGAAAGTCAGCTTCACCTTCTCGTGAAAGTCGAACCAGACACCCCAGTAATCGGCGGTTTTCACCCAGGGACGCACCACGATATTGACCGAGGAGTCGGCCAGGGCTGCGACGGCTATGGTGGCGGCAGGATCTTTCAGGATGCGCGGCTCTTCATGCACCAGGCGCTCGAGGATCTGCTTGGCCTTGCGCAGATCCGAGCCGTAGCCGATGCCGAAGGTCATGTCGATGCGACGGGTGTCCATGCGGGAGTAGTTGACTATGGTGCCGTTCAGGATGGCGGCGTTGGGTACCACTACCATCTTGTTGTCACCCGAGGTGAGGGTGGTGGTGAACAGCTGTACCGACTGCACTACGCCCGCAGTGCCCGCCACTTCGATGAACTCGCCCGCCTTGATGGGGCGGAAGATGATCAGCAGGAAACCGGCGGCGAAGTTGGAGAGCGAGCCTTGCAGCGCCAGACCGATGGCCAGACCGGCGGCACCTATGATGGCAATGAAGGAGGCGGTCTGTACCCCGACCCGACCCAAAGCAGCGATCACCACGAACACCAGTATGGTGTACTTGAGTATGCTGCCGACGAAATGGGTGATGGTGGTGTCCAGCTTGCGGGCCTGCATCATCTTGACCACTGCGCTGCTGATGATGTTGGCGGCGATGTAACCGACCAGCAGGGTGACCAGGGCGGCCGCCATGTTGACGGCATAATCGATCAGCCGGTCCTGGTTATTGACCAGCCAGGTATGCGCTTCGGTAATGATTTCGGGTTCCATAGGATGTCCTGTCAGGCAGTAAAGGTTTATAACGCATGAATCTAACACTGGAATGCGACAATCCGGGTCGCATCTGGTGCTCACCCCTCTTTTTTGCCACAAAAAACAAGGGAGGCCAAGGCCTCCCTGTTTGCACCAACCTGTCTGGATCAGCTTTGCAATAACTGGCTGCGGATGAACAGCCACTGATCCTCGAAGCCTGCAGTGGGCTTGAGTTTGAACTCGGAGCGGACAAACTGGCTGATGCGTCCCTCGGTATAGGCCAGTAGCAGATTGGCCAGCATGGTCTCGTCGAGCTGGAAGCCCTGACCTTCCCGCAGCCGCTTTTCCCGCAATACCTGCTTGATCTGGGTCTCCAGCTTGTCGAACAAAATGCTGATGCGATCCCGCAGCCGGTCATGTTCGCCAAGCAGGGCATCGCCGTTGAGAATACGGGTGATGCCGGGGTTGCGCTCGGCGAACACCAGCAGCAGCTGAAGGATATGATGGCAACGGGCCATAGTGTCCTTCTCTTCGGCCATGATCAGGTTGACCCGTGACAGCAGGGAATCCTCGATAAAGTCGATCAGCCCCTCGAACATCCGCGCCTTGCTGGGAAAATGTCGATAGAGGGCTGCCTCAGAGACACCCACCTCGGCCGCCAGACGTGCCGTGGTGATACGCTGGCCAGGGCTGGTTTCCAGCATATGGGCGAGTGCTTGCAGGATCTGATCGCGCCGACTCTGTTTCTGATTACTGCTTGCCATGGATTCCCCTAAAAAAAACAATGGCTTGATTCTATTATCAGGCACAGGCCAAAGGGCCGGTGTGGTCTGTTATTGGCGACCAGAAGAACCAAAACCGCCTTCACCCCGTTCACTCTGATTGAACTCATCGACCAGTTGGAAGCTGGCCTGAACCACCGGCATGATCACCAGCTGGGCGATGCGCTCGCCGGGTTGCATGGTGAAGCTATCGTTGCCACGGTTCCAGACCGAGACCATCAGCTGGCCCTGGTAATCGGAATCGATGAGGCCCACCAGGTTGCCCAGCACTATGCCGTGCTTATGGCCGAGGCCGGAGCGGGGCAAAATGGTGGCACACAGAGCCGGATCCTGAATGTGGATGGCCAGACCGGTCGGTACCAGTGTGGTATCGCCCGGTGCCAGGGTGATGGGCGCATCCAGCAGGGCGCGCAGGTCCATACCGGCAGAGCCCGGTGTGGCATAGGCAGGCAGCGGGTACTCGGTGCCGATGCGGGCATCCAGAATCTTCAATTCAATTTGTGTTGTCATGGATAGTTCGTTTTTCAATGAGTTCTTGTGTGGAGACCCAGCATGTTCAGTGCGGTCTGTGTCGTCGTGAATCGTTCGCCTGCCGGATGTTAGCCTCGGTAGTGGCGTGCAATCAGGGCGATGAGGTGACGGGCCAGCGTCAGCTTATCGGCCAGCGGCAAAGGGGCTTGCCCCCCTTGCCAGAAGACGGTCAGGGCATTGTCATCGGCATTGAAGCCTTGGCCCGCGCGGGACACGTCGTTGGCGGCGATCATGTCCAGCCGCTTACGCTGCAGTTTATCGAGGGCGTATTGTTCCACATCCACGGTTTCGGCGGCAAATCCGACGGTGAAGGGCTTTTCTGACAGTGCTCCTACGGCGGCGATGATGTCTGGATTCTTGACCAGGTTCAGCACCATCTGGTCGTTGTCGCCGGTCTTCTTGATCTTCTGGTCGGCGACCTGCTCGGGGCGATAGTCGGCCACGGCGGCGCACCCAATGAAGAGATCACAGCTGGCCACGCGGTTCATCACCGCCTGATGCATCTGCTCGGCGCTTTCCACATCGACTCGCGCTACTCCGCTCGGTGTCGGCAGGGCGACCGGGCCGCTCACCAGCGTCACCTCGGCGCCCGCCTCACGGGCAGCGCGGGCGATGGCGTAGCCCATCTTGCCGGAACTGTGGTTGCTGATGTAGCGCACCGGATCCAGTGCCTCGCGGGTTGGTCCTGCGGTGAGCAGCAGCCTGACGCCCGCCAGCAGGGGCTCGGCGGCCAGTTGCTGGCAGCAGCGCTCCACCAGCTCCAAGGGATCCAGCATCCGGCCCGGGCCCACGTCGCCACAGGCCTGGCTGCCAGAATCTGGCCCCCACAGCAGGATACCGCGGCTGGCCAGGGTCTTGAGGTTGGCCTGAGTGGCAGCGTTAAGATACATCTGCTGGTTCATGGCGGGGGCCAGTGCCACCGGTGCCGGTGTCGCCAGACAGAGGGTGGTCAGCAGCTCGTCAGCCATGCCAGCGGCCATGCGGGCCATCAGGTTGGCGCTGGCCGGGGCGATCAGTACCAAATCCGCCCACTTGGCCAGCTCGATATGGCCCATGCCCGCTTCGGCGGCAGGATCCAGCAGGCTGTCTGCCACCGGATGGCCGGAGACGGCTTGCAGGGTCAGCGGCGTGATGAACTCCTTGGCGGAGCGGGTCATCACCACCCTTACCTCGGCTCCCTGATCTTTCAGGCGGCGTACCAGTTCGGCACTCTTGTAGGCGGCGATCCCGCCACTGACACCCAACAGGATGCGTTTATCGGCCAATCTCATCTGCTGCTTCTCTTCCGGCTCACTCTGACTGGTCGGCTAAGATACCACAGGCAAGGGATGACGACAGAGGCTGACATGAGGGACTTGTGGTCGGGGGCGTGCAATTTTTTGCTATGTTTTTTCTCAACAGGGATGAGGGAGAGACAAATGAGCATCAAGGAGTGGCCGGAAGATGAACGACCCCGAGAGAAGCTGTTGCGCCAGGGGCCCGGCACCTTGTCCGATGCCGAGTTGCTGGCCATCTTTCTGCGCACCGGCGTAAACGGACTGAGCGCGGTGGATCTCTCGCGCAAGCTTTTGAATCAATTCGGCTCTTTGCGCAGCTTGCTGGGGGCGGATCAGCGGGCATTTTGCGAGGCGCATGGCCTGGGCCCTGCCAAATATGCCCAGCTGCAGGCGGTGCTGGAGATGGGCAAGCGTCATCTGGCCGAACAGCTGCAACGGGGCGATGCGCTCACCTCGCCCCAGCTGACCCGGGACTATCTGCAGGCCCAGCTGCGGGATCGGCCGCGAGAGGTGTTCGCCTTGTTGCTGCTGGACAACCAGCACAGAGTGATTCAATTCGTTGAACTTTTTTACGGAACCCTCGACTCGGCGAGCGTCTGGCCCAGAGAAATCGTGCAGATCGCGCTCAAACATAATGCAGCCGCCGTGATTCTGGCGCATAATCACCCGTCCGGCGTGGCCGAGCCCAGTCGGGCCGACCGCCAGATCACGGATCGGATCTTGGCCGCCTTGGCCCTGATCGATATCAGAGTGCTGGATCACTTGGTGATCGGTGATGGCATCACGGTTTCTTTTGCAGAGCGTGGTTGGTTGTAACTGGCTCTGGCACTGTATTAGTTGATCTTTGATCACGGATGCTGTATAAAATGCCGCCTTCTGTTTGCCCCGCAATCGAAGGCCAGCGGGGCAGATATTTGCTCGAGCAATGAAGTAAGATTTGGAGAGACTGACATGTCTAGAGTATGCCAAGTAACCGGCAAGCGCCCGGCAGTTGGTAACAACCGTTCGCACGCTAACAACGCTACCAAGCGTCGTTTCCTGCCGAACCTGCACACTCACCGTTTTTGGGTTGAGGGTGAAAAACGCTTCGTAAGTCTGCGCGTATCCGCAAAAGGCATGCGTATCATCGACAAGCGTGGCGTTGAAGTGGTTCTGGCTGAACTGCGCGCCAGCGGTGTTAAGGTATAAGGAATTAGATCATGGCTAAAGGTATTCGCGAGAAAATTCGTCTGAACTCCAGCGCCGGTACTGGTCACTTCTATACCACTACCAAGAACAAGCGCACCATGCCCGAAAAAATGGAGATCAAAAAGTTTGATCCCGTTGTTCGTCAGCATGTGATCTACAAAGAAGGCAAAATCAAGTAATCTCTTGGTTTTGTCTCAAAAACCCGGCCTTGTGCCGGGTTTTTTTATGGCTGGAATTCAGTACACTGCCGGTTCGAAGGGAGGCTTGCCATGTTCAGATTGAGCCGCAAAGGCTGGAATAACGTGATCATAGTGGCCGTACTGGCGGTGATCACCCTGCTGCACCAGCTGGAGATAGCCCAGCAGGAGAACAGCGCACAGCGTGCCCGTCCCCTGCTGCCGGACAGCGCCGTTGTGCTCACCTGGCAGGGACCTAGCTGGCAGATCGAGCGCATCGGTCAGGGCTGGCGCAGCGGGCCGGATCTGGGGCTTAGCAGTGCCCAGCTGGCCGCTCACATCGAAGACTGGCAGGGGTGGCTATTGCCACCGGGTGGTGCAGTGCGGGGTGCGCCGGTCACCCTCAAGATATGGATCGCCGGTCAGAGCGATCCGATAGAAGTGGGGCTCTATCAGGACAGTGGCCAGTTTGCCGCTCTGCTGCCTCCATCGACCTGGCTCAGCCTGAGTCAGGAGCAGTACCGCAGCTTGTTGCGTCCCACCCCCTAATCCATTTTCGAGCGAGAGGACCCTATGCCTGAATTACCGGAAGTCGAAGTCAGCCGCCAGGGCATCTCTCCCTGGCTCACCGGCATCAAGGTCACTCGTGTCGTGGTGCGGGATGGTCGGTTGCGCTGGCCGGTGCCGGGCGAAATCCAGGAGCTGGTGGATCTCACCATCCACAGGGTCGGCCGCCGAGCCAAGTACCTGCTGCTGGAGACCGACTTTGGCACCGCCATCCTGCACCTGGGTATGTCGGGCAGTCTGCGGGTGCTGGATATCGGCACCCCGGCCGAGAAACACGATCACGTGGACATAGAGCTCGCTAACGGCAAGCTGCTGCGGCTCAATGATCCGCGCCGCTTCGGGGCCCTGCTGTGGACCCGTGAACCTGCTGAGGCACACGCCCTGCTGGCCAAGCTGGGGCCGGAACCGCTGACCCAGGCCTTCAGCGCCGACTATCTGCAGGGGCGCGCCCAGGGTCGCAGCACCGCCATCAAGACCTTCCTGATGGATAATCATGTGGTGGTCGGGGTTGGCAACATCTACGCCAACGAGGCGCTCTATGCCGCTGGTATTCATCCCAAGCGGGCGGCGGGCAACATAAGTGCCGAGCGACTGGCGACCCTGGTGGGCGAGATCAAGCGGGTGCTGGCCGAGGCCATCAAGCAGGGCGGCACCACCCTCAAGGATTTCACCAGCGCTGATGGCAAGCCGGGCTATTTCGTGCAGCAGTTGCAGGTCTATGGGCGGGGTGGTCAGCCCTGTTTTCATTGTCACACTCTGCTCAGTGAAATCCGGCTGGGGCAGAGAACCACGGTGTTTTGCTCCCACTGCCAGCGCTGAATGACCGTTATTTTGGCCTGAAACGGCCAAGTTGTAAGAGAGTATTTCCAGTCTGTTGAAGATATGCGCATCCGTCACTAGTATCTCGACCGTTCAGGCAGTTTGAGAAAATAAAATGACAGCTAAATCAATAGACTGGGATCATTTATCCCGGCATGGGCACTATTGTGCCCAAAAAATGGCCCGCTTCCTCTATCCCGATGACAGCGCCCGCAAGACCTTCAATCGCGCCAAGTTCGTGCTGCGCAGCCTGCTCTATCGGCAGCAGCTGAGCCGGGTATTCGAGCTGTTTCAGGCCGAACCCCTCAAGGCTCTGCCTGCCCACTATCCCGAGCTGCTCGACAAGCCGATGCGGCCCTACCGTTTTGCCAACTCTACTGCGACCGAACGGGCCGAGATGCTGGAAAACCACTACCGGCTGCTGCTGGCCCATTATCCGGCGCTGATCGATCCGCTCTATCTGGGGGAAGGCATAGCGCTTGGTCACTATCCCGAGAGCGAGTGCCGCATAGTGCTGCGTCACGATGGCACTTTCCGGCGCGAGGCCGAGCTGGCGCTCTCCATCGTCGATCGACAGGGCAAGCGCCTCTACAGCTGCGCCTTCTCGCTGGCGGGTACCCCCAACAAGCTGGCCCTGGTGATCGGTTCTGTGCAGGGGCCCGAGCCCTGCGTCGATCAGGCGCAGGACAAGGTGCGGGCGCTGACCAAGGAGGGCCAGGGCCTGAGGCCCAAGTCGCTGGTGGTGATGCTGGTAATGCTGCTGGCCGAGGCGATGGGGGCCGAGCATATCTCGGCGGTGCGGATGAAGGCGCACATCTACCAGGCCAGGCGCTACAGCAAGAAGAAGAAAGCCTGTCTGCAGGCGGATTATGACGAGCTTTGGCAGGAGTTTGGCGCCGTGGATCTGGATGATAACTTCGTGCGGTTGCAGCCTGCCCAGCGCAAACCGCTGGAGGAGGTCGCTTCCAAGAAGCGGGCCATGTACCGGCGTCGCTACGAGTGGCTTGACACGCTGGCGCTCTCCTGCCAGCAGATGCTGGCTCGCCAGGCATGCTGATGGTCAATGCCTGCAAAGGCTGGCGGGATGCATGCGCTCCTCAAGAAACAGGCTACCTTCGGGCAGCCTGATTTTTTTGATCACTTGCCTTGCTTGGCGGCAATCGCCTTGGCGACGATCGGGTCGACGAACTGGCGGATATCGCCACCATGCAGGGCGACCTCCTTCACCAGGGTTGAGGAGATGAAGGAGTTCTCCTCCGCCGGGGTGAGGAAGACGCTCTCCAGTTCTGGCATCAGACGGCGGTTCATGTTGGCCAGCTGGAATTCGTACTCGAAGTCGGAGACGGCGCGCAGGCCACGGATCAGCACGTTGGCCTGCTGCTCCCTGGCGAAGTCCACCAGCAGGCCGGAGAAGCCAACCACCTTGACGTTGGGCAGGTGGGCGGTCACTTGCTGGGCAAGCAGGACACGTTCTGCCAGATCGAACAGCGGGCGCTTGCTCGGGCTGTTGGCAACGCCGACCACCACGTTATCAAACAGTTTGGCGGCCCGGCCAATGAGGTCGGTGTGGCCATTGGTGATGGGGTCGAAGGTGCCGGGATAAATTACCTTGTTGGTCATGCTGTTGATTCCTGCAACCTGGAAATTTGGTCGCATTATAGGGTCTGTTGGCGTTTTGTCGCGACCGGATGGGGTGAATGCCGGGGCGAGGCGCTAAGTTTGGTCGTTCAAATCGGTGTCGCCAGGCGTCTTCGCTTGAGAATAGCCCTGCATCAGGCAAGAATACCCGCACCGCGCATCAAGCCTCCTTGCATTGGTGACAGGGAGCAAAGGGATTTTTTATGAAACGTATTCTGGTAGTACGCAACGACAAGATTGGTGACTTCATGCTGGCATGGCCGAGTTTTGCCATGCTCAAGCGTTCCATGGATTGTCATGTGACTGCCCTGGTTCCTGCCTACACGGCGCCGTTGGCCCGCCTCTGTCCCTGGATCGACGAGATCATTCTGGATCCGGGCTCACGGGCCGACAAGGAACAGCAACGTGCCTTGCAGGCGCGCATCAAGGCGGCCGCCTTTGATGCCTCCATCTGCCTCTTCTCCAACTCCCGTAATGCCATGCTGGTGTGGAAGGCGCACATCCCTTACCGGTTGGCTCCTGCCACCAAGCTGGCCCAGGTGCTCTACAACCAGCGGCTGATCCAGCGTCGCTCCCGCTCCCAGAAACCGGAGTACGAATACAACCTGGATCTGGTGCGCCGCTTCCTCGCCGACCAGCAGGTGAGCGTGGTAGAGCCGCAGGGCCCTTACCTCTGTGTCGATCCCCAGCGCCTGCAGCAGGTGCGCGAGCAGGTCGCCATCCGCTTGAAGCTGGATGCCAGCCGCCCCTGGCTGATGGTGCATGCCGGCAGCGGCGGCTCGGCCAACAACCTCTCCATCGAGCAGTACGCCCGCCTCATCATCAAGCTCAATCAGGCCTGCCCCGAGTTACAGTGCATACTGACGGCGGGGCCGGGGGAGGAGAGGGTCGCCGAACAGCTGGCAGCCGAGCTGCTGGCCCACGGCGGCAACGGCTGGATCTACCGCTCTGACGAGGGGCTGCCCACGTTCTGCCAGGTGATGGCCAATGCCGCCCTGTTCGTGGCGGGCAGCACGGGGCCGTTGCATATAGCGGCGGCGCTGGATGTGCCCACTGTAGGGTTCTTCCCGGCGCACCGCTCGGCCACCCCGCTGCGCTGGCGCCCGCTCAACAGTGAGGGGCGCCACCTGGCGTTCAGCCCGCCGGAAGACAGCGATCATCCGCAAGACATGAGCCAGCTCGATCCCAAGACAATGGCGACGGCGATCGCTCGTTGGGCACCGCCCTTCTGGCGGACAGAGCGCTGACAGATGCAGACAGGGCCCCGAGGGGCCCTGTCTGATCATGAGCGTTGGCTCGACAGTCGGGATTATCGGGGGGGCTTATCCGGCGCCTGCGGCTGCTGGCGGATCCAGAGGTCGGCGTACTTCACGAAGGTGGAGTGGGCCGACAGTATGGCCAGCAAGAGTCCCTGCTTGCCATCCAGGAAGCCTGCTTTGAGCAGGTACATCTTGAGGAAGCAGCCCAGCGCATGCACCAGTCCCTGGCTGAGGGAGCCCTTCTTGCCACGGGCGGTGCGTTGATCGGCCCAGGCTCTGGCATAGCTGGCGGACTTCACCAGATAGTGCTCCAGATCCCGATAGGTGAAGTGGAGCAGGTCACCATGGAGATTGACGATCTTCATGTTGGCACGCACCTCCACCTTTTCGTGCACCAGCACCTCGTTGTAGCTGGTCAGTGTCTTGGGGTAGAGGCGCAGCACCCGATCCGGATACCAGCCGCTGTGGCGGATGAAACGGCCAAACACCCAGGAGAGGCGCGGGATCGAGTAGATGGTATCGCTGGCCGGGTTGGCCATGACGGTGGCGATGGCCGCTTTCAGCTCAGGGGTGAGTCGCTCGTCGGCATCCAGCCACAGCACCCACTCTGACTGGACATGGGATTGGGCGAGCCGGCGCTGGCGACCGAAGCCCGGCCATACCGGGTTGACGAAGAAGCGGGCGCCAAATTCGGCGGCGATGGCAGGGGTTTCGTCCTGACTGCCTGAGTCCATGATGACGATCTCGTCCACCAGGCCATCGAGGGAGGCGAGGCAGGCTCTCAGGTTTTCGGCTTCATTCTTGACGATCAGGACGGCCGCCAGGGTCGGTTTTTTCACGGATTAAGGGCTCTTGTTGGCGCCCGGCGGGCGGGCCATGCTCGAATTGGCGCCCATTCTAGCCTAAAACGGCAGGCGGAGCATGGTTCCGGCACCCGCTGTGTGTAGTCTTCAAACAGACTCTTTTTTGGCGTGAGCGCGTGTGATACGGGGATCTTCTGTTATTTCTCGGGCCATTCTTCGGGCATAATCTCGGCCAGTAATGATTAACCGCAGGGCTTGGCCCCAAGAGACGCGTGAGATGAAGATATTGGTGATCGGCCCCTCCTGGGTCGGCGACATGGTGATGTCCCAGAGCCTCTACAAGGCGATCAAGGCCAATCACCCTGACAGCGAGTTGCATGTGATGGCGCCCGCCTGGTGCGTCACCCTGCTGGAGCGGATGCCGGAGGTGGACAAGGCGATCACCATGCCCCTTGGCCACGGTGACTTCAAGTTGCTGGCGCGCCGTCGCCTCGGCAAGCAGCTGGCGGCCGAGAAGTACGATCAGGCCATCATCCAGCCTAACTCCATGAAGTCGGCGCTGATCCCCTGGTTCGCCAGGATCCCGGTACGCACCGGCTGGAAAGGGGAGCACCGCTTCGGCCTGCTCAACGACCTGCGCAGCAACAAGTCAGCCTTCCCGCTGATGGTGGAAGCCTATCTGGCGCTGGCCTATCCCAAGGCGCAGATGAAGAGCCGGGCTGATATTCCCGCCATTCCCCGCCCCTCGCTCAATGTTGACCTCATCAATCAGGGCAAGGCGCTGGACCGGCTCGGTCTGGATCGCGCCCGTCCCGTGCTGGTGCTCTGTCCCGGGGCCGAGTTCGGTCCGGCCAAGCGCTGGCCGGAAGGGCACTACGCCGTGGTAGCGCAGAAGCACCTGGATGAGGGCTGGCAGGTGTGGATCTTCGGCTCCGGCAAGGATGTGCCCGTAGCCAACACCATTCGCGACCGGATCAATCCCTTGTCGCGCCCCAACTGCCACGTGCTGGCGGGCAAGACCAGCCTGTATGAGGCGATCGACCTGATGGCGCTGGCCAGCCGGGTCATCGCCAACGACTCAGGCCTGATGCACATCGCCGCCGCCCTCAACCGGCCGCTGATCGGGGTTTATGGCTCCACTTCGCCGCTCTACACGCCGCCGTTGGCCGACAGGGTCGAGATAGTCCACACCGACATAGCGTGTCGCCCCTGCTTCAAGCGCACCTGCAAGTTCGGCCACCTCAAGTGCCTGATCGAGCTGATGCCGGAACAGGTGATAAAGGCGGGTAGGCGGCTGGAGTGCGGTGAGTCGCCGGCTCAACCGATAGTGTTGCAAGTGGGCGAGCCACCGCACTTCGTTTCCGACCCGGGCAAGCGCTCGGAGCCGCAATAGCATGCTCTCTCGGCTGCTCTACAACCTGCTGATCCACTTGGGGTTACCGCTGGTGCTACTGGCGCTCTACAAGCCGAAGAAGGGCAAGCCCGGCTTTGGCAAGCGCTGGGCCGAGCATCTCGGGCGACTGCCCGCCACCGGACAGGATGCGCCGCTCTGGATCCATGCGGTGAGCGTGGGGGAGACGCTGGCCATCACGCCGCTCATTCGTGCCCTCAAGGCCGAGCGGCCGGACTTGCCTATCCTGCTTACCACGACCACCCGCACCGGCTCCGAACAGGCGGCCAGACTCGGCGATTTGGTGGTGCATCGCTACGCGCCGCTCGACTACCCCTGGGCGGTGGCCGCCTTCCTCAAGCGCATAAAGCCGCGCGCCCTTTGGGTGATGGAGACTGAGCTCTGGCCGAACTGGCTGGCCGCCTGTGAGACGCGCCACCTGCCGGTGACTATCATCAATGCCCGTCTCTCTGAGCGCTCTTGCCGGCGTTATTCCCGCTTCCAGGCGGCGTTCGACGCCCTCAGCCGGCCGCTGACCCATCTGCTTTGCCAGCATCAGGATGACGCCGACCGTTTCGCCCGTCTTGGCATCGACCGCGCGCGACTGGCGGTGACCGGTTCCATCAAGTTCGACCTCCAGCTGGGGGACGAGGTGCAGGCCAGAGGCCGAGCCCTGCGCCAGCGCCTGGGACAGGAGAGGCCGGTCTGGATCGCCGCCAGCACCCATCAGGGGGAGGACGAGCAGGTGCTGGTGGCGTTTGACGGGGTGCTGCAACGCCATCCGCAGGCTTTGCTGATCCTGGTGCCGCGCCATCCGGAGCGTTTCGATCGGGTGGCCGAATTGTGCGCGCCTTACGGCTGCGTGCGCCGTACTGGCGATGCCCCGATCCACGAGACGGACAAGGTCTATCTCGGCGATACCATGGGCGAGCTGCCGCTGATGCTGGCGGCGGCCGATGTGGCGTTTGTCGGCGGCAGTCTGGTGAAGGTGGGTGGCCACAACCTGCTGGAGCCGGCGGCGCTGGGCAAGCCTTGTCTGATCGGTCCCGCCTACTTCAACTTCAGTGACATCACCCGCCAGCTGGTGGCTCAGGGTGGTGCCGCCCTGGTGGACGATGCTGCCGCGCTAGGGGAGAAGGTGAGCGCGCTGCTGGCCGATGGAAGCGAGCGCCGTCAGATGGGCGAACAGGCCCACGCCGTGGTGCTGCGCAATCAGGGGGCGCTGGCCCGCACCCTGTCCCACTGCCTTGCCAGCCTGGAAAACGACTGAATCCGGGCGGATGGGCACGAAAAAACGGAGCGCGATGCGCTCCGTTTTGTTTTTGACGATGGCCGGGATTAGCGAACGATCAGCCCAAGCAGTATGCCTACCACGCCGAAGTCGGCATCGCTGAAGGTGGTGTTGGCAAAGCCGAGATCGCCCAGCACCGGCAGCAGGAACACCGGCAAGAAGGTGATCAGCAGGCCGTTGGCGAAGGCGCCAAGCAGGGCACCGCGACGGCCACCGGTAGCGTTGCCGAACACCCCGGCCGCCGCGCCGACGAAGAAGTGCGGCACTACACCCGGGATGATGACAGTCAGCCCCAGCAGATAGAGCAGCACCATGCCTGCCAGACCGGCGGTGAAGCTAGACAGGAAGCCGATCAGCACCGCATTGGGGGCGTAGGGGAAGACGATGGGGCAGTCGAGCGCCGGTTTGGCATTCGGTACCAGTTTGTCGGAGATCCCCTTGAAGGCCGGCACTATCTCGGCGATCACCATCCGCACCCCTTGCAGGATGACGTAGACGCCAGCTGCGAAGGTGATGGATTGCATCAGGGAGAACATGAACCAGTGCTTGCCTTTGGCGACGCTGGTGACGAACTCGGGGCCAGCGAAGGCGGAGGTGATGAGGAAGATGATGCCCATGGTGAAGGAGATGGCCACCGGGGTATCGCGCAGGAACAGCAGGCTTTTGGGCACCTGCACCTCTTCACTGCTGTGGGCCTTGTTGCCGAATTTGGCACCGATCCAGCCGGCCAGTACGTAGGAGATGGTGGAGAAGTGGCCCAGTGCTACCTCGTCGGAGCCGGTGATCTGCTTCATGTAAGGGTGGGCGAGGGCCGGGAACAGCACCATGGTCACGCCGACCACCAGGCTGCCGACCGCGATCAGCGGTATGCCGCTCATGCCACCGGCGGAGAGGATAGCCGCCACCATCATGGACATGAAGAGGGTGTGGTGACCGGTCAGGAAGATGAATTTCCACGGGGTGAGGCGGGCGATCAGTATGTTCACCAGCATGGCGAAGAACATGATCATCGCCATCTCCTTGCCGAACGACTGCTGGGCGATGGAGACGATGGCTTCATTGTTGGGAACCACCCCCTTGATGCCGAAGGCGTGCTGGAAGATGACGGCGAAGTCACCCAGCGAGTTCACCACCAGGGTGGCACCAGCCCCCAGAATGACGAAACCCATGATGGTCTTGACCGTGCCTTTGATGCACTCGGTCACGGGTTTTTTCTGGGCTATCAGGCCGATGAGCGCGATCAGGCCGACCAGCACGGCGGGCTCCGACAGCACGTCAAACATCAGAAAATTGAAAAATTCCATGGTCAGCTCCAATCAGATGGAAGAGGCGGCCCGCAGGCCGCATGGTGGATCCTTAGAGTGCGCCCAGTTCGCGCAGGGCGATGGAGAGCTTCTCTTTCATGGCGGCCTTGTCGACCATGTTGTCCAGGGACACCAGCCGGCCGTTGACCCCCATGCTGATGAGCTGCTCGGCGATGTCGCGGGTGGCCACGAACATCTCGGCGGTTTCACTGCCGGCGGAGGCGAGATCCCTGTGATCCACCTCGGCCGTCACGGCCAGCTCCTTGAGGATGCTCTTGATGCTCATCTCCATCATCAGGCTGGTGCCCAGGCCGTGTCCGCATACAACCAGAATTTTCATCGTCTCTTCCTTTGTCAGGGCGCCTTGGCGCAGCTCAGTAACGCGCCAGGATGCGCAAAATGTCATCTTTGGTGTCGGCCGCTATGATGGCCGCCACGTCCTCTTCATTCATGAACAGCTCGGCCAGCTGGGCAATGGTCTCCACGTGAGAGTTGCTGTCGCTGGCGGCCAGGGTGATCAGCAACTGGATCGGGTCATTGCCCTCAGATCCGAAATTGACCCCGGTTTTCAGCACTGTCAGCCCCAGACCCAACCGGTTGACCCCATCCTCGGGGCGAGCGTGCGGCATCGCCAGGCCCGGGCCCAGTACGTAGTAAGGGCCGAGCTCCTCGTGGGAGCGAAACAGCGCCGCCACGTAGGAGGGCTCTATGGTGCCGTTGGCCAGCAGGGGGCCGGTAGCGAGCTCGATGGCATGACGCCAGTCGCGGGCACCCGCTTCGATGGAAATGACCTCTTCGGTCAGCAATTGAGTCAGCATGGCAATGTCCGGCTGGATAAGATGGCGCCAATCTAGCGATCTTGCTGCGTGGAAACTGTGAGGATGATCGCGAAAGTTAGCGCTATCAGATAGCGCTAACATGAAACTGTGATAGCGCTATCATTTCATCCATTAACGGGAGTCATCTTGCCCCCGTGATCCGGGAAAGAGGGTAGAATCGGCCCTGAGCAAATAGTCTGTGTCGCACTTTTGCCTTAAAGTGGGCTGCCGCAAGTCGAGGATGGGATGGATGTTAGAAGCAAAGAAGCGCCGTAGCACGGGTCGGGTGACCCTCAACGATGTGGCTCAGCTGGCCGGAGTGGGTGCCATGACGGTCTCCCGAGCGCTGCGCACTCCCGAGCTGGTGTCAGACAAGATGCGCGAGCGCATCGACGCCGCGGTGGAAGAGCTCGGCTATATCCCCAATCGGGCGGCCGGGGCGCTGGCCTCGGGTACCTCCCATGTCATTCTGGTGATAGTGCCAAGCCTGCTGGATCGCGCCAGTGCCGAACTGATGGCCGGATTGCAGCCTGGGTTGATGAAGGTCGGTTATCAGCTGGTGCTGGGAGATGCCCAACACCTGCGCCAGCAGAGCGAACAGCTGGAGCATCTGCTGCAGTACAACCCGGCTGCTGTGATCGTGTTGGGTTGCCTTGAGTCACCAGATGACAAAGCGCTGTTGCGGCAGAGCCGCTTGCCGGTAGTCGAGGTGGGAGCACTGGTGCCACATCCCATGGATATCTGTGTAGGCGGCTCCAATCAGGAGGCTGGCTATCGGTTGACTCGCCATATGATCGAGCGAGGCTACCGCAATATCGGTTTTCTCTGTGCCCGCCAGGAGCAGTGGATGCTGCAGCAGCGGATGCGCGGCTGGCAACAGGCGATGCTGGAGAGCTATCTCTCGCCAGATATGGTGATCAATACCTCGGAGGCTCCCAGTTTCAGCACGGGGGCGGCCATGCTGGGTGAGTTTCTGTTGCGCTGGCCAGAGCTGGACGCGCTGATCTGCGTCAACGACGAGCTGGCGGCTGGCGTGCTTTTCGAGTGTCAGCGGCGACACCTGAGCGTGCCCGGCAAACTGGCTATTGCCGGTTTCGATGACTCTGATGTCGCCAAGGCGTGTTATCCTGCTCTGACATCGGTACATATTCCCTATCGCAAAATGGGCAGCATGGCTGCCGAGCTGATCCTGCGCAAGCTGGCTGGCGAGGCGCTGCAAGAGTGCACCCAGCCCCTCGAGTTTGAATTGCAAAAGCGCCAAAGCAGCTGATCGCCGTTTCACACGTCATCAAAGAGGCAACCATGTTCAAGGCTCTGTTACTGGAAAATCAAGACGGCAAGACCGTACCGACTCTGACCCGGCTGGCCGAGAGCCAGCTGCCGGAAGGTGAAGTGCGGGTGGCGGTCGCTTACAGCTCCATCAACTACAAGGACGGACTGGCCATCACCGGCAAGGGCAAGATAGTGCGCCAGTGGCCGCTGGTGCCCGGCATCGACTTCGCCGGTACCGTGCTCGAATCTGCCGACAGCCGTTACCAGCCTGGCGACAAGGTAGTGCTGACCGGCTGGGGCGTGGGTGAAGGCCATTGGGGTGGCATGGCCGAACAGGCGCGAGTCAAGGGGGACTGGCTGGTGCCGTTGCCCGCCGGGCTGGATGAGCGGCAGGCCATGTGTATCGGCACCGCCGGTCTCACCGCCATGCTCTGCGTGCTGGCGTTGGAAGAGGCGGGCATTACCCCCGCCAGCGGCGAGGTACTGGTCACCGGCGCGGCGGGTGGGGTGGGTTCCACCTCGGTCGCCCTGCTGGCAGCGCTCGGCTATCAGGTGGCAGCGCTGACCGGCCGTCCCGAGGAGCAGGGCGCCATGCTGACTGCGCTGGGCGCCAGCCGCATCGTGCCACGCAGTGAACTGCTGGTACCCGCCAAGCCGCTGGAGAAACAGCTGTGGGCCGCGGCGGTCGACACCGTTGGCAGTCAGGTGCTGGCCAAGTTGCTGGCCCAGATGAACTACGGTGGCGCCGTGGCAGCCTGCGGGCTGGCGGGCGGCTTCGATCTGCCGACCAGCGTCATGCCTTTCATCCTGCGCAACGTGCGATTGCAGGGGGTTGATTCGGTGATGTGCCCGCTGGCGCGTCGTCAGCAGGCGTGGCAGCGACTGGCGCAGGATCTGCCCGCCAGCTTCTTCGCACAGGCGGTCACCGAGATCGGGCTGGAGCAGGTGGTTGAGGCCGCCGAGGCCATTACGCTGGGCCAGATTGCCGGCCGGACCCTGGTCAAACTTTGATCTCTCGCTGACTGGCGAGCCCGACATTTCCGGATAAAATTGGAGTGCGGGTGAACTATCCAAGGAGAGTGAAGATGGGTGGACACAAGCCGGATTACGACTCCTCTGATGACGAGTGGGATCCGGAATCCTGGGAAGAAGAGCTGGATCAATGGGAAGATGAAAGCTGGCAGGATGATGACACTTTCGATGACCAGTGAACGACAGCATTGAATGAACAGGCGGGCTTTGGGCCCGCCTGATTTTTTTGCCGCACTCACAAGGTTGGGTGTTTGCCCTTGGTCAGTGTCGGGCCACTGGGTAGAATGAATTGCTCAAACGACACTCAAGGATGACTATGCGACTCACCATCATATTGTTTGCTGCCCTGCTGGGTGGCTGTGTCTCCAACGATGATCCCTGCGAGAAGGTGTGGATCGAGGTGGGGGAGGCTGATGGCAAGCTGGGCTTTACCACTGAACGGGTCGAGTTTCATCAGGGGCAGTGTGGCAAGAAGGTGGATGTCGAACTGTGGAAACAGGGGCATCAGAAAGGACTGGCGTGGTATTGCCGGCCTGAGCATCTCTATCTGGCTGGCCGCTCCGGCAGCGAATATCGTGGCGTTTGCCCCAATGACGGACAGGCGCGCAGATTGTTCGAACAAGGGCGTCAGGGCTGGATCGATCAATAGCCTGTCACGGGGTGGGGATGACCCGTCTTACTCTTCTTTCAACCGCAGCGGCTGACACAGATAGCTTTTGTCATTGGCGCTGCGAGCACACTTGCCACAGACAAACTTGGGTTTGCGCACGATTTTGCGCAGGGTTTTGAGATCGGTCGGGATCTCGCTGCGACGCCATTCACACAGGGTCTTGTTGCCCATACTGACTACCTCGACAACTCAGTGGGGCCTAGTGTAATCAATTTTCATTTCGAACACAGCAATACGGCCACCCCGGGGTGGCCGTATTGTTTGACTATGTCGATTACTGGTAGAGGAATTTGGTGAAGATGAGCTCGCGTACCGCCTTCTTGCCGGTCTCTTTCACCAGCAGTTCGTTGACCTGGGTCAGGCACTCCTTGCGCAGCTCCTCGCGGTTCACCAGGGACTTGATCTGATCGGCGGTCTTGCTGCCCATCAGGCGTATGATGGCGTCGCGGATCAGGGGGTCGTGCTGCTCCAGCAGCTTGAGATCGGCCTCGTTCTCAGCCATCAGCTCCACAGTGACCCGGATATAGCCGAGGGTTTTGCCATTGCTCAGATAGTTGGTGATGATGTCGGGATCGAGGGCGTGGTAGGAAAAACCGGGCTTGGCGGCGTCGGCCCCTTCGGCGGGGGTGGCCTTCTCTGACGAGGCCTGCGCCTGCAGGGCGCCACAGCTCAGTAATAACATCAGCAGAATTTTGAAGATCTTCATATCGATGGCTCATCAGCGGCAGATACCCCATTTTTGATGTTGCCATCGGGGCCGTCAAGCACGGATGTTCTTACAATTCTCGATTGATTTACGGATAATAAACCGGATTTTAACCTGATAACGGAAATCTCCGGATGGTGAAGCTGTGAAGTCCGAGTTGACTGTTCCCCTCGTCCAGCTCGTCCCGTGGCGGGCTCCCGCAGAGTGCGAGCCGCCAGAGGCACTGCGGCCCTGGTTGCTGGAGGCCGACTCCATGACCCGGCGCCTGCGTCGCCACAATCGCCACTTCTCGGTGCAACTGCTCGGCAACCGTAGCGTTTCGATTGGCGCCGATGAGCAGCAGCTGGTGGCCGCCGAGCACCCCCAGGGCCTGTGCCGCGAGGTGATACTGCACGGCGATGGGGGGCCGGCTGTGCTGGGCTGGACCCTGTTTGCCGAAGCGGCTCTGCAAGAGAGCGGGCTACGCGAGCTGGGTGAACAGCCCCTGGGCGAGCGTATCTTCGGTGACGAGCCCGCTCGGCGTGATCACCTGCAACTGGCCTGTTTCGAGATTGCGAGCAATCCCTGGTGTCCGGCCGCCACCGTCTGGGGACGTCGTTCCCGTCTGTTTCTGGGGCAATGGCCATTGCTGGTCCATGAACTTTTCTTGCCCTCGCTGTTATCGAATAAGGAGCTGGAGTGAATTTGTTAACCAAGGAGCGGGGACTGGCCTATATACAGTTGGCCCGCATCGACAAGCCCATCGGCACTCTGCTGCTGCTGTGGCCGACCCTGTGGGCGCTCTGGCTGGCGGCCGATGGCCTGCCGGATCTCTGGACCCTGCTTGTGTTCGTGGTGGGGGTATTTCTGATGCGCTCTGCCGGTTGTGTCATCAACGACTACGCAGATCGCAACTTCGATGGTCATGTGAAGCGCACCGCCGGTCGGCCCTTGCCTACGGGCAAGGTCAAGCCGCGGGAGGTGCTGGCGCTGTTTGCCGTGCTGGCGCTTATCTCGTTCGCGCTGGTGCTGACCATGAACCCGCTCACCATAGGCCTGTCGTTCGCGGCCCTGCTGCTGGCGGTCTGCTACCCCTTCATGAAGCGCTACATTCCGATCCCGCAGCTGGTGCTCGGCATGGCCTTCTCCTGGTCCATTCCCATGGCCTATGCGGCCCAGGCCAACGCCTTGCCACTGGTGGTCTGGTTGGTATTTCTCGCCAACCTGCTGTGGACCATTGCCTACGACACCCAGTACGCCATGGTGGACAGGGATGATGACCTCAAGCTCGGCTTGAAATCGAGCGCGATTCTGTTTGGCCGCCACGACAAGCGGATTATCGGCGTGCTGCAGCTGGCCACCCTGCTGATCCTGCTGGCAGTGGGCCAGTTGACCGGGCTTGGGGCTTGGTATTATTGGGGGCTGTTGGGGGCTGCGGCCCTGTTTGTCTACCAGCAGCGGCTGATCCGGGAGCGGCAGCGGGAGGCCTGCTTCCAGGCCTTCCTCAACAATAACTATGTAGGGGCGCTGGTATTCATCGGTCTGGTGCTCAACGACCTGTTGCCGTGACGCATGTCAGGATAAAAAGAAGGCCGCATCATGCGGCCTTCTTTGTTTCCGGTCTCTGTCAGAGCCGGTTGCCCGCCTGTATGGTACGGCGGATCTTGGTGCTCAGCAGCGGCACTATGTTGTCGGCCAGTGCCTGGAAGCGGCCCAGATCCGGTTTGCTCTCGGGAGAGAGGTAGCCTTCGCTGCGCAGCGTGTGGATCAGGGTGCTGAACAGCTTCTGGTCGAAGAACTCGGGTGCATTGATGCCGTGCAGGGTGCCGAGGCGCTCCGCCACCATCAGGCCATCTGCTTCCAGCTGTTCCGCCTCGATATAAGGCTGGGCCAGCACCCGGGTCAGTACGATGGCGTAGCGTTGCAGCGTCTCCTGAATGCTTTCGGCCAGCAGCAGCAGGCGCATCTGGTTGCCCGGATTGACCCAGTAGCCGCCATCGCGCGCTTCGACCAGCTGCTGGCGTAGCAGCTCGGCCAGCAGGGCATCGACCAGCGCCGGCAGCTCATCCTCTTCGTAGCGCAGGAACAGCTCCGTCTTGAGCAGCGGGTAGATGTCGACGCAACGGGCGACGATCTCAGCGCGGGAGATCCCCTCGCAACGCTCGATCAGTGCCGCCACCAGGGAGGGCAGGGCGAACAGATGGAGAATGTTGTTGCGATAGTAGGTCAGCAGGATCGCCTGATAGCGGTCCAGGCTGATGATCTGGCCCAGCTTGTCCTCGCTCACCTCGAACTTGTTGAGCTCCATTGCCTGATCCAGCAGTGTCTTGGCATCCTCATCCGGGATTGTGCTCTGCGGGCTGTAGGGCACCTGCTTGAGCATATCCAGGTAGGTGTTGAGCTGGGCCTGCAGTTCGTCCCGAGTCAGGGCGTGGCGCTCGGCGGCCAGCAGCGCCAGCGCGCTCAGGGTCAGGCCGTTGACGGCGGCGGCCCCGTTGATGCGGGTCATCAGCAGCTCGGCCAGCCGGGTGACGGTGGGGGCCATCCACTCGGGGCGCTCTTCCTGACCGATATCGGCCTTCCACGCCGGTACATGTTCATTGAGGTAGCTGTTGAGGGTCAGCGGCTCGCCGAAGTTGACGAAGCCCCGGCCATAATTGCGCAGCTTGCGCAGGATGCCGAGTACTTGCAGGAAACTCTCTTTCTCCTTGCGGCTGCCCTTGAGCTCGTTGTGGTAGGTGTTCACCTCCATCACGTGCTCGTAGCCCAGATAGACGGGCACCAGGGTCACGGGTCTGTCCAGCCCGCGCATCATGGCCTGCAGTGTCATTGCCAGCATGCCTGTTTTGGGTGGCAGCAGACGACCGGTGCGGGAGCGCCCACCTTCGGTAAAGAATTCCACCGAATAGCCCTTGGCAAACAGCAGGTTCAGGTATTCGCGAAATACGGTGCTGTAGAGCGGATTGCCCTTGAAGGTGCGGCGGATGAAGAAGGCGCCACCATGACGAAAGATCGGGCCCGCTGGCCAGAAGTTGAGGTTGATGCCCGCCGCTATGTGGGGCGGCACCATGCCCTGGTGGTAGATGACGTAGGAGAGCAGCAGGTAGTCCATGTGGCTGCGATGGCAGGGCACATAGACGATCTCGTGCCCTTCCTGCGCCAGCTGGCGTACCTTCTCGGCGCCGTTGACCGAGAGGCCGCGATAGAGTTTGTTCCACAGCCAGCCGAGGAAGCTTTCACTGAGGCGGATCAGCCGGTAGGAGAAATCGGAGGCGATCTCGTCCATGTAACCGTGAGCGCGCTTTTGCGCTTTCTCCAGGCTGATCCCCTCGCGCAGTGCCTCCTCTTCAATCGCCTGCTGGATCACGCTGGAGTCCAGCAACTGCTTGAACAACAGGTTGCGGTTCGGCAGCTTGGGGCCGGTGGCTGCCAGCTGCTGGCGGCTGAAGTGGGTGCGGGCCACCCGCGCCAGCTTGTGGGCGATAGCCTCGTCGGTGCCGTACTTGTCCGCCATTTGACGCAGGGAGAGCGGCGGAGAGAAACGCACCAGGTTCTCGCGGCCCTTGAGGATCACGATCAGCGCCTTCTTGAGGCGGTTCGGTGCCAGGCTGCTGATGATGTTCCAGCCGGAGGCATCTTCCCCTTCCCGGCCGGGGGCGCGGCCCCAGAACAGGGTGACGGGCACCACCTGAATATCCAGCGTCGTATTCTGCTTGTGCAGATCCAGCAGCTGGTGGAACTCCTGCAAGAAAGGCAGTGGCTTGTTGCGTTTGCCGAACAGGGGCGGTGGGCGATCCAGACAGACGTAGCGCGGTAACAACTGGCCGTTCAGCTCCAGCGGCGTAAAGGGGCCGGGCAGGCCGAGATCCTCGCAGCACTGTTGCAGAGTCATCAGGTCGGTGCTCGAGCTGGTTTTCAGGGCATAGACGATGGGTCTGGCCGGATCCAGCTTGAGCTCGGTGATGGGATTTTCCGGCAGGCTCTTGTGATTGACCAAGCCACTGACCGGCCATTGCAAGATGGCTCTGGAAATCTTCTGTCCAAGGGACATGTGCGTCTGCTCTCTGAAAAAATGCGGCATGAGCATAGCAAATCACCGGCGCCTTGTCGCCGAGAGGTACGATGAGTCGGTTGCGCAGGATCAAAACACCGCTAAATGAGTGCCAGGCCATGACAAATGTCAGCTGCGCCTTGCCTTGGCCACAGCACTGTATATACTGCCAGTGTGCTGTATAAAAAGACAGGTGCCAATGTTATGAAACCCCTTACCCCCCGCCAGGCCGAAGTGCTGGAGCTGATCAAGGTGAACATGAGCGAGACCGGTATGCCGCCGACTCGCGCCGAGATTGCCCAGAAGCTTGGTTTCAAGTCGGCCAATGCGGCCGAGGAACATCTGAAGGCCCTGGCCAAGAAAGGGGTCATCGAGATCATGCCGGGCACGTCCCGCGGCATCCGTCTGCTGATCGAAGAGGAAGAGGTGCTGGCAGAGAGTGGCCTGCCGCTGATCGGCAAGGTCGCGGCCGGTGAACCTATCCTGGCGCAGGAGCACATCGAGAGCCACTACCAGGTGGATCCTGCCCTGTTCCACCCCCGGGCGGATTTTCTGCTACGGGTGCAGGGCATGAGCATGAAGAACATCGGCATTCTGGATGGCGACCTGCTGGCGGTACACAAGACCCAGGAGGTGCGCAACGGTCAGGTGGTGGTCGCGCGTCTCGATGAGGATGTCACCGTCAAGCGTTTCCAGCGCAAAGGCAGCCAGGTGTGGCTGCTGCCGGAAAACGAGGATCTGGAGCCCATCGCAGTGGATCTCTCCAGCCAGCAGCTCACCATCGAGGGGCTGGCCGTCGGCGTGATCCGCAACGCCGACTGGATGTAATCACCCTTGCCATGACACGGCCTCCCGCGGGAGGCCGTGTCATTTCTGTGTCTCTTCCCCCATGATTTCAATCAGATCCTGATGCCCGCCATTTTTGTCTGCGGCGAACGGCCGCGGGTGACTCATTTCAGATATATCATTTGGTTAGGCAGTGAATGTCTTGCACTGCCCCCGGATGCTCGGCAGGACGCTCTTTACCCACTTCTCCGGTGGGGCAGGAACCCAAGGGCTGCCGGGATGTATGACAACAGCCTCATGTGCGCTGGACAGCAATGGCAACCACTGAGAGAGGCGATATCGCGGGATAAGAAGGGAGAGTGGCCAGCATGGCGCTGACGGCGACGACCGTCTGGCGAATGAGGGCACACTCACGCAGTCGACACGCGGCAGTCACAAGATCTGGCCACCTCGCGGTAGCAGACGATGCCGGTCGGCGTGACCTCATGGTCAAGGAGGACAGGTATGGCTTCAAGCTCGCCATGGGATCCGGGTCTGGCATCGCCCGTTTCTTCCATCACACGATTCATCAAGGGTAACCGGATGACCCGTTTCTATGCGCTCTGGGTGCATCACAAGGGCGCCTGCTGGACCATCTGGCTGGGCTGTCCCAAGGACAAGATTGTCCGCCTGGTCCGTCTGTTTCACAGTCATCACGACAGGGGACAGACGGAGGCTCCCTGGACGGCCCCCGTCATACCACTGCGTGCCCTGGCCCGCCGCCCCCATGAGCGGCGCAGGCTGCAACCCTGATATCCCCGCGTGCTGCTGACAGCCCCACCCTGACGGTGGGGCTGTTGTTTTCTGGCCTTGCTTGCCCGACAACCTGCCCATAGCGTCATCACCTGCCCGACGCTGGATGCCAAACCGGCACCCGGTACATGGGATGGTCCGGTCCGGGATTGGCTGGGTTACAATGGGTCATCCATGCGGGCCCGGTCTGCGGGCATGTCGAAGTGAAAGGGTCTGTTGTTATGGTTAAACCGCGTTACCCCTTGCTGTTTCTGCTGCTGTTCGGGGGCATGATGGCCGCATTCTACTGGATCCAGCCCTCCCGGCCCGAGCAGGCCGACTACTACCCGGCGGGGCGGGATATCAATCCGTTTGCCTTCACCGACGAGGACGGTCAGCCCTTTGTCCCGGCCAGTCTGCTGGGGCAATGGACCTTCCTGTTTGTCGGTTATACCTTTTGTCCGGATATCTGCCCGACCACGCTGGCGGAGCTGCGCTCTGTCTACCCGGCGCTGAAGAAGATCGCACCCGAGAGTCAGGTGGTGTTCATCTCGGCGGATCCGCAGCGGGATGACGTGGCACGCCTCAAGACCTATACCGCCTTTTTTCATCCCGATTTCAAGGCTGCGACAGGTTCCCATGACAAGCTGTTCCCGTTTGTACGCAATCTGGGCCTCATCTACTCCATCGCCGATCAGGGGGAGAGGGATTACCTGATAGACCATTCCGCCTCCATCGTGCTGATCAACCCGGAAGGCAAGTTGAAGGCCGTATTCCGTCCCCAGATGAAGGAGGGGCAGGTGCCGCACGTGGTCATGGCGACCCTGGTCTCCGATTTCGCCAGAATCGTGCGGCTGGAAGGCGAGTGATGCCAGGCGAGCGTCGGTTGTCATGCTGATCCCGCCCTGGTTGAAAGACGGCCGGCGCCATAGCGCCGTGTTTGCCTTGGCCTTGCCCATGGTGCTCTCCAATATCACCACTCCTTTGCTGGGGCTGGTGGATACCTGGGTGATCGGTCATCTTGGCCAGGCCTGGTTCCTCGGTGGCGTCTCGGTCGGGGCGACCCTCATTAATCTCATCTTCTGGCTGCTGGGTTTCCTGCGCATGTCCACCACAGGGTTGACCGCTCAGGCCCAGGGTGCCGGCAGCCCGCATAGCCAACTCGACACCCTGGCGCGGGCACTCGGCCTCGCCGTCGGACTGGGACTGGCCTTACTACTGCTGTTGCAGCCCTTCCTGCCTTCGCTCATTGCACTCGGTGGCGGCTCTGCCGAGGTGCAGGGCTATGCCGGTGAATATGTGTCGGTACGGATCTGGAGCGCCCCGGCGGCGCTCTGCAATCTGGTGATCATGGGCTGGTTGTTGGGTATGCAGGATGCCCGCAGCCCCATGCTGCTGCTGATCTTGACCAACTTGGTCAATATGGCGCTGGATACCTGGTTCGTACTGGGGCTGGGCTGGCAGGTGAAAGGGGTGGCTGCCGCCTCGCTGCTGGCAGATTACAGCGCCCTGGGCGTCGGATTCTGGTTGGTGAGCCGTCATTTGCGGCGGCTGTCACCCGAAGTGTGGCAGGGGGCCTGGCAGCGCTGGCGTCAGTGGCCGGCCTTGCTGAGATTGCTCAGCCTGAACCGGGATATCTTCATCCGCTCCCTCTGTCTGCAACTCTGTTTCGCCTTCATGACCCTGCAAGGGGCGCGACTGGGAGACGTGGCGGTGGCCGCCAATGCGGTGCTGCTCAACTTTCTGATGCTCATCTCCTACGGGCTGGATGGCTTCGCCTATGCGGTGGAGGCCATGGTGGGTCGCGCCATCGGTCGGCGGGATCGGCAGGGGCTGCGCGAGGCCATAGTGCTGAACCTGGGGTGGGCGCTGCTCATCGCCATTGGTTTCAGTCTGCTGTTTGCTACGGGTGGCAGTCGGCTCATTGCCCATATCACCGACATTCCGGCGGTGATCGCCGAGGCAAATCGCCAGCTGCCCTGGCTGATCGTCATGCCATTGCTGGCGGTCTGGTGCTTCCTGCTGGATGGGGTCTTCATCGGTGCGACCCGGGCCCGAGAGATGCGTAACAGCATGCTGGTGGCGGTATTGTGCGGCTTCTTCCCCATCTGGTGGCTCTGTCAGGGCTGGGGCGTGGCCGCCTTGTGGGCCGCCATGGGGGCGCTGATGGCGGGGCGGGGTCTGACGCTGGGGTGGCTGTGCTGGCAATTGGAGCGTGATGGCCGCCTGTTGCACTCACCCCACGACCTGGAACAGGCCGAAGGCGAGCCGTCATAGCCCGGCGGGCAGGATCCTGTTGTCAGGGCGGGTCGGTGAGGCCCCTCATCACAGGGTCAGCAGCACTCGGTTGCAGCTAAGAACCCTCATAGCCCAGCTGGCGCCAGCTCTCATACACGAACACCGCCACCGCATTGGCGAGGTTCATGCTGCGGCTCTGGGGCAGCATGGGGATGCGCAGCCGCTGCTCGAACGGTAGGCTTTCGATGAGATCCGCAGGCAGGCCACGGCTCTCAGGGCCGAACAGCATGGCGTCGCCGGGGGAAAACTGCACGGCCGAATGGGCGGTACTGCCCTTGGTGGTGCAGGCGAATACTCGCGTGGGCGCCACTTCTGCCAGAAAGGCGTCATAGTCAGGCCAGCGCTTCACCTCGGCAAACTCGTGATAATCGAGCCCGGCCCGCTTCACCCGCTTGTCATCCCACTCGAAACCCAGCGGCTCTATCAGGTGCAGCCGGTAGCCAGTGTTGGCGCAGAGACGGATGATGTTGCCGGTGTTGGGCGGGATTTCCGGTTGGTAAAGTACTATGTCGAGCATGGCTGGATCCTGATGGGGGTCTAGATTGGGCCGAAAGGGGCGCCAGCATACCCAGCGCCCGGGTGGATGAAAAGAGGTGACTCAGCCGATGGGCAGGCGGATGGTGATGGTCAGTCCGGCCGGCTGGTTGCTGCTGGCGCGTATGGTGCCACCGTGACGCTGGATCGCCTCCGAGGCGATGGCCAGCCCGAGCCCGGTGCCGCCAGTCTTGGCATTGCGGGCATCATCCACCCGAAAGAAGGGCAGGAACAGCTGGGCCTGCTGATCCACCGGCACGCCGGGGCCATCGTCGCGTATGGTCATCACCCACTCCCGTCCTTCCCGATACCAGTCCACCTTGATGAACTCGCGTGCGTACTTGAGCGCGTTACGCAGCGGATTCTCCAGCGCCCGCACCAGCAGCTCGGGCCACATCCGGATCGACTCGGTCGGCAGGGGCGGCAGACGTAATTGCTTGCCGCTCTGGTTGGCCTCAAACATGGCGTCGTCCAGCATGGGCTCCAGCAGCTCCGCCAGCGGCATCACCACAGGCACCTCCACGTGTTGCTGCACCCGCGACAGGTCGAGCAGGTCGCCGATCAGCTTGTCGAGCCGGCCAATCTCTGACTCTATCCGGGCCAGCTCGCTGCTGTCCCCCTGCTTGCGACGGATCAGCGCCTGCGCCAGCTGGATGCGGGTAAGCGGGCTACGCAGCTCGTGGGAGATGTCGGACAACAGCTGCTTTTGCTTCTGGATCATGTTCTTGAGGGTATCGACCATGTGGCTGACGTGATCCGCCAGCTGGCCAATCTCGTCACGCCGCCCCAGGTTGGGGATCTGCATCTCCAGGTTGCCCTCCGCCAGCTGGGAGACAGACCGCTGCAACTGCAGTATGGGGCGGGTCAGCCGCCAGGCCAGCAGCAGGCAGAGCGGGGTGCTGACCAGCATGGCGATGCCCAGGATCTGGACCGGGTGATCCAGGATCTGGATGAACAGGAACAGATAGGAGTTTTCGACATTGAGGCCGAAGTAGACGTGATAGATCTGGCCGCGATGTTCCATCTGGAAGGGGCCAGCGATGGCCTGCTGGTGTTCGCTGCCCAGCATGGGCTTGGCCGGGTTGTCCGAATCGAGCATGAAGCGGACCACGAACTTGCTCAGGTGAGTGGTGGATTGCATCTGGCCTGTTGCATCGCGCAGATAGATGTTGTCTACCGGCAGCAGGCCCGCCGCTTCTATGGCCTGGACCAGATCGAACTCCTGCGCGGGATCCGCCCCCTTCTGCAACGCCTTCAGATTGTTGTTCATCCGGGTCATCTCATGCGCTGGCAAGGGGATGATGTTGCGGGGATCCAGGGTTGGCAGTATCACGACGGCCGCCAGCACCACCAGCAGCATGAGCCAGAACCAGAGGAAGATCTGGGTGGAGAGGCCATTGAAGGTACGGGCTGTGCTCATGCCTGTTCCAGCCACAGATAGCCGCGTCCGCGCACCGTCTTGAAGCGGGGCTGGCCATCGGTACGCTCCGGCAGTTTCTTGCGCAGGTTGCTCAGGTGCATATCGATGGCGCGATCGAAGGGCTCCAGCTTCTTGCCGAGCACCTGTTCGGAGAGATGGCCCTTGCTGATGATCTGGCCGGGGTTGCGCAGCAGGCACTCCAGCAGCCCGAATTCGGTGGCGGTGAGCTCCAGCAGCTGATCACCGCTGCTTGCCTGTTGCAGGCCGGGTTGCAGCACCAGATCCATGAAGCGGAGCTCTTCGGAGATGCCGCCGCGCTGGGGCTGGGCATTTTGGGTCCGGCGCAATATGGCGCGCACCCGGGCCAGCAGCTCCCTGTCGTCAAATGGCTTGGCGAGATAGTCGTCGGCCCCGGCTTCCAGCCCGTTGACCCTGTCCTGGCTGTCGCCACGGGCAGTCAGCATCAACACCGGCGTGTCGTGGGTCGTGCGCAGCCTGGTCAGCATGGCGAAGCCGTTGAGCCTGGGCATCATGACGTCCAGCAGCACCAGGTTGAAGTCCTGCTCTGCCAGTCGCTGCAACCCCTCTTCGCCATCTTCGGCGACGGTGACCTGGAAGCCTTCCAGAGTCAGAATTTCGGTGAGCAGCTGGGTCAGCTCGAGATCGTCGTCGACCAGGAGTATTTTGTGCATCTGATAGTCATTCCGCTGATTTTTCACGCCAAGCCGGCGCAGGGGTCAGGGTATAATAGATTTTTAACCGCAAGAGGAAAGCCGGTTTTGAGCCATCAACAATATTCCCGCTGGGTGACGCTGGCCAGTATGGCCGCCGTTACCACGGCTACTGTGCTGATCACCGGCAAGCTGATCGCCTGGCTCATGACGGATTCATCGAGTCTGCTGGCGTCGCTCACCGACTCCCTCATGGATGTCAGCGCTTCCATCATCAATCTGCTGGCCATTCGCTATGCGCTGGCCCCGGCCGATGACGAGCACCGCTTCGGCCACGGCAAGGCAGAGTCGCTGGCGGGGCTCATCCAGTCTGCGTTTATTTCGGGCTCGGCCCTGCTGCTGGTGATGCACGGCATCTCCTCCTTGCTCAACCAGGCGCCCATACTGCGGCTCGAAGCGGGTCTCTGGGTCAGCGGCGGTTCTATCGTGCTGACCCTGCTGCTGGTCAGTTTCCAGGGTTTTGTCATCCGCAAGACCAACAGTGTGGCCATCAAGGCCGACATGTTGCACTACCGTTCCGACCTGTTGCTCAATGGCGGCGTTTTGCTGGCGCTGGTGCTGGCGGGGCGGGGCTGGTTCTGGGCCGATGGCCTGTTTGCCATCCTGATCGGCCTGTTCCTGCTGTGGGGCGCCATCCATATCGGTTATGAGTCGGTGCAGGCGCTACTCGATCGTCAGTTGCCAGCTGAAGAACAAGCGAGAATAATGGCTCTCTGCTGTGAAGTCGAAGGTGTCCACGGGGTGCATGATCTGCGTACCCGTCAATCCGGTCCGACCCGCTTCGTGCAGTTGCATCTGGAGCTGGATGATCAGCTCCCTCTGATTAAGGCCCATCAGATCGCCGATGAAGCCGAACTGGCGGTGCGTCAGGAATTTGAGCGAATGGATGTCATTATTCATATGGACCCCATCTCTGTGGTGCACCAGGAACAGCAAGGCACTCCATCAGAACAACAGTAGGCTGTAACATGGATGATCTGGTTGCCAAAACCTGGCAAAAAATTGAGCGAGAAGCGGCATGCATGGTGACCGAAGAGCCCATGCTGGCCAGCTTCTTTCATTCCACCATTCTTAATCACAAGAACCTGTGCTCGGCCCTCAGCTTTCAGCTGGCCAACAAGCTCGACAGCGCCACCATGCCAGCCATCGCCCTGCGCGAGGTGATCGAGCTGGCCTTGCGCAGCGAGCCCGATCTGTTGGCGGCAGTGGCGGCCGACATCTGCGCCGTGCAGGAGCGTGACCCTGCGGTCGATCTCTTCTCCACCCCGCTGCTCTACCTCAAGGGCTTTCATGCCCTGCAAGGGTATCGGGTTGCCAACTGGCTGTGGCGTCAGGGTCGTCGCTCGCTGGCGCTTTACCTGCAAAACCAGATCTCCGTGGTGTTCGGGGTCGACGTGCACCCGGCGGCGCGGATCGGTAAGGGCATCATGTTTGACCATGCCACCGGCATAGTGGTCGGCGAGACGGCGGTGATCGAGGACGATGTCTCCATCCTGCAGAGCGTGACCCTGGGCGGTACCGGCAAGGAGGGCGGTGATCGCCACCCCAAGATCCGCGAGGGGGTGATGATAGGGGCTGGCGCCAAGGTGCTCGGCAATATTGAAGTGGGGAGGGGCGCCAAGATAGGTGCCGGCAGCGTGGTGATCAACCCGGTGCCACCGCACACCACAGTGGCTGGCGTACCGGCCAAGATAGTGGGCCGCCCGGAGTGCGACAAGCCTTCGCTGGATATGGATCAGTGCCTCTGATCCCCTGACCGAGACGATTCGATGGCCAAACGCTGGTCAGGTTACCTGATCCTGGGGATGTGGCTGCTCAACCTGCTGCACCTCTATCTGGGATTATCCCCCTGGCCGGCGGCCATCGCTGCCTGGGCTGCCTCCCTGCTCACCTGGCCCTGGCTGGTGGGGGCGGCCAAACGGCAGGCCATGGCCCTGTACGGAGCGGCTCTGTTGCTGCTGATCTTCTCCTGGTGGCGGGGCGCGAGCCTCAACCCGGGCGCCTGGCTGCTGCCCAACATCAACATGCTCACCATGTTTGCCGCAGTGAGCACCCTCAACCTGGCGACGTCAGGCTTGCTGACCGGCACTGCCTCCTGGTCAGGTCGCAAGGGGTTGTGGAGCACCATGGCCAGCCTTAACCTGCTGGGGGCTGTCATCAACCTCTCTGTGTTGTTCATCATCGGCGATCGGCTGGAGCGTGGAGGCACTCTGGAGCGGCGCCAAGTGATGGTGCTGAGCCGGATCTTTTGTGCCGCGGCTTTCTGGTCCCCCTTCTTTGTCGCCATGGCGGTGGCGCTCACCTATGCCCCTGGCCTGCAATTGTCGAGCATACTGCCGTTTGGCGTGGTTGCCGCGCTGCTGGCGATGGGACTGACTGCCTGGCAGGTGGAGCGACTCGGGGTTGAAGACTTTGCTGGTTACCCGCTGCGGTTGCAGACCCTTGGGCTGCCAGTGGCCCTGGCGCTGTTGGTGCTGCTGATCAAGCAGATCTGGCCATCGCTCGGCATTTTGGCTGTGATCGCCTTGGTGGCCCCCGTGCTGGCGCTGCTCTTTATGCCGAGGGTCGGACGCAAGGCGGCGCTCAAGCGACAGGTGCTGGAGCGCTTCCCGGCCATCGGCGGTCAGCTGGTGCTGTTTCTGGGGGCCGGTTTGCTGGCCGCCGGTATCAACAGTGCGCTGTCGGTGCTCGAACTCGGTGGCGAGCACGGGCTGCCGCTCTTTAACCACTTCGGCTGGCTGGAGTCCTCGCTCACCCTGCTGCTGATCCTGCTGGTGGCCATCGTCGGGGTGCATCCGCTCATCAGCATCTCCGGGCTGGCGCCGCTGTTGTGGCCGTTGGCGCCGGATCCCAGCCTGCTTGGCATGTGCTTCTTGCTGGGGTGGGGGCTGGCGACCGGCACCAGCCCGCTCTCCGGATCCAATCTGGCACTGGCCTCCCGTTACAACCTGAGTGCCGGATTGATCCTGCGCTGGAACCTGCTCTATGGCCTGCTGATGTACGCTGTCGCCTGTCTGTTACTGGGGGCCTATATCGCCTTGCATGGATAAGGGCGGTTCCATCAGGATGGCGCCAATGACGCTCTGTTGGCGGGGCCGTTTACGCATAGTTCAGTGTGTTGTCGCGGCTCGGGCGCAGGATGCGAGAAAAACAGACGCATATTTAGGCAATACATCTATGGAAGGCGCATTTTACAGCGCACTGGCTTGTTTGTGCTGATGCCCTCGGGGTATGCTGGCTTCACGCGCTTGAATCGCCCTCTGTGGGGCATCGCAATTGAACATACAGGTATGCATATGTCACTAGAAGTCCTTGAGCAACTCGAATCCAAAGTACAATCCGCCGTCGACAACATCTCTCTGCTGAAGATGGAGCTTGACGAGCTGAAAGAGCAAAACGGCAAGCTGCAAGACGAAAACCATCAGCTGCGCAACGAACATGTTGCCTGGCAGGAACGTCTGCGTGCCCTGCTGGGCAAGATGGATCAGATGGGCGAAACCATCTAATTCATCGCCTTCAGGCAGAATTGAAAACGGGCCGCTCCATGAGCGGCCCGTCTGTTTTTGGCGGGGTGCGGATTACAGTGCCAGCAGCTGTTTGACCGTCTTCTCGATGCCGTCCGCCGCTTCGACAATATTGTTGGCCAGCATGTAGGCGGGGGTGGAGATCACCTTGCGCTCCTGATCCACCACGAACTCGTTGACCGGGCAGTTGAGGTGGCTGCCGCCCATGGCCTCGATGGCGTTGGCTGTCCCTTCGTCATGGCCTATGGTGGCCAGAGTGCCGGCGCCATAGATGAGCGGGATCATGGCCGGTGCGATGCAGATGTAGGCCGCCGGCTTGTGGGCATTGGCAAAGCTCTGACAGGCTTTCAGCACATCCGGCTGGATCTGGCACCCGGCGCCCTTGGTGGCGAAGTCGCACAGGTTCTTGGCTGCGCCAAAGCCACCTGGCACCAGCAGGGCATCATAGTCGGCCGCATCCAGCTCGGCCACATCCCTGATCTGGCCGCGACAGATGCGAGCGGCTTCGACCAGCACGTTACGGCTCTCCCCCTCGCTGATTTCTCCGGTCAGGTGATTGATAACATGGAGCTGCGCCACGTTCGGTGCGAAGCATTGGGTGGTGGCACCCTGGCGGGCCAGCGCCAGCAGGCTGATGACGGCCTCATGGATTTCGGCACCATCAAAGACGCCACAGCCACTCAAAATCACGGCCACTTTTTTCATGGCAAACCCCTCGTTGTTGAAAATGTGAGCCAAGATGGATTGTTGTACTTTTGTATGGTTATCGCTCGCCATCCGCTGGTCAAGTCATCTTGCTGTGCTAGGATTGTTTAGTTTTGGATCCTGCCGTACCTACTCCCTTAAATCTTTTTCCACATTGATCGAGATCATTTCAACAGTATCATGATCGGTTTTCTATGTCTTAGTTTGCTGTTTTATATGGCTTTTTATATTTTTGTGCACAGTTTTATCACGGTCGATCATACTGCCCCCCATTTTTGAACACAGACTTATCCACAGCTTGAGTCCCTTTGGCTGCCCGTTTATGGGGCTGCAGCTCCCCTTGGTGTGAGGGGGGCCCTGTGGCATCCTAGCGGCTGTTTATCTCTGGCAGGACGATTTCATGGCCCCTAGCACCCCCCTTATTCTGGTCGACGGCTCTTCTTATCTTTACCGTGCCTTCTTCGCCTCCCAGCAGGCCGATCTGCGTACATCGACCGGTTTGCCGAGCGGCGCCGTCCGTGTCATGGCCAACATGATGCGCAGCCTGCGCAAGCAATACCCTGACTGCCATGTGGCCGTAGTGTTCGACGCCAAGGGCAAGACCTTCCGCGACGACATCTATCCCGAGTACAAGGCGACCCGTGCCAGCATGCCGGACGATCTGCGCAGTCAGGTCGCCCCCATCCATCAGATGATCAAGGCGATGGGTTTCCCCTTTTTGATGGTTGAAGGCGTCGAGGCGGACGACGTGATCGGCACCCTGGCCCGCCAGGCGACCGAGAAGCAGTTGCCGGTGCTGATCAGTACCGGTGACAAGGACATGGCGCAGCTGGTCTCCGACCATGTCACCCTGATCGACACCATGAAAGATGTGAAGACCGATCGGGAAGGGGTGATCGAGAAGTTTGGCGTGCCGCCGGAGCTCATCATCGACTATCTGGCCCTGATGGGTGACAAGGTCGACAACATTCCCGGTATGACAGGCGTCGGCGAGAAGACGGCGCTGGCCCTGTTGCAGGGGATCGGCAGCATCGACGAGATTGCCGCCAACCTCGACAAGGTGGCCGCGCTCGGTTTCCGTGGCTCCAAGGCGTTCGCCGACAAGTTCCGCGAGCAGGAGGAGCAGGTGCGCCTCTCTTATGTTCTGGCCACCATCAAGACCGATGTCGAGCTGGAGCAGAGTCTGGAACAGCTGCTGCTCAAACCGGTCGACAAGGAGTCCCTGCTGGCGGTCTACCGCGAATACGAGCTGCGCAACCTGATCAAGGAGCTGGAGTCCGGTGGTGAAGTGAGTGCTGGACAGGAAGAGGCTGGCGATGACAGCGCCGCTCCGGTTGCCGCCATCGAAACCGACTACCACTGCATTCTGGACGAAGCCGAGTTTGACGGCTGGCTGGCCCAACTGCAGGGCGCACCACTGTTCGCCTTCGATACCGAAACCACCAGTCTTGACTATATGGAGGCGCGGATCGTCGGTGTCTCCTTCGCGGTGGAACCGGGCAAAGCTGCTTATGTGCCGTTTGGGCATGACTATCTCGGGGCGCCGGTGCAGCTGAGCGAGGCTGTGGTACTGGGCAAGCTCAAGCCGCTGCTGGAAGACCCGACCCGTCTCAAGGTGGGGCAGAATCTCAAGTACGATCGCAACGTGTTGCTCAACCACAACATCGACCTGCAAGGTATCGCCTACGACACCATGCTCGAATCCTACGTGCTCAACTCTACCGCCAGTCGTCACGACATGGATTCGCTGGCCAAGCGTTACCTCGGGGTCGAAACCACCTCTTTTGAAGATATCGCTGGCAAAGGGGTCAAGCAGCTCACCTTCAACCAGATTGAGCTGGAGCAGGCAGCCCCCTATGCGGCGGAAGATGCCGATATCACCCTGCGTCTGCACCAGACCCTGTGGGGCCAACTGGAAGCCGTGCCTGGCCTGTGCCAGGTATTCAGCGAAATCGAGCTGCCGCTGCTGCCGGTACTGGCGCGGATGGAGTTGCTCGGGACCACTATCGATCCCAAGCTGCTGCACCAGCAGAGCCAGGAGATAGAGCTGCGTCTGGCCGAACTGGAGCGTCAGGCCCATGATCTGGCCGGGCAGGAGTTCAACCTCTCCTCGCCCAAGCAGCTGGGGGAGATCCTCTTCACCAAACTGGGGCTGCCGATCATCAAAAAGACCCCCAAGGGAGCGCCGTCCACCGCAGAAGAGGTGCTGGCCGAGCTGGCGGAGACCTACGAGTTACCGCGTCTCTTGATGGAGCACCGCACTCTGGCCAAGCTCAAGTCCACCTATACCGACAAGCTGCCGCTGATGATCAAGCCCCAGACCGGGCGGGTACACACCTCCTATCATCAGGCGGTGGCGGCCACGGGTCGTTTGTCATCGTCTGACCCCAACCTGCAGAACATCCCGGTGCGCAACGAGCAGGGGCGCCGGATCCGTCAGGCCTTCATTCCGAGCGCCGGTTACAAGCTGGTGGCGGCGGACTACTCCCAGATCGAGCTGCGCATCATGGCGCACCTCTCCGGTGACAAGGGTTTGCTGACCGCGTTCGCCGAGGGCAAGGACATCCACAAGGCAACCGCTGCCGAGGTATTCGGCGTGACGCTCGATACGGTCACCACCGACATGCGCCGCAGCGCCAAGGCGATCAACTTCGGCCTTATCTACGGCATGAGTGCCTTTGGTCTGGCCAAGCAGTTGGGGATCGGTCGCGCCGAAGCGCAGAAGTACATGGACCTCTACTTCGAACGCTACCCGGGCGTGCTGGAGTATATGGAGCGCACCCGCCAGCAGGCGGAAGCGCAGGGCTATGTCGAAACCCTGTTTGGCCGCCGCCTCTATCTGCCGGATATCAAGTCCCGCAACGCCGGTCTGCGCAAGGCTGCCGAGCGGGCCGCCATCAACGCCCCCATGCAGGGGACGGCCGCCGACATCATCAAGCGCGCCATGATCAACGTAGATGGCTGGATCCGCGGCATCGAGGATGAGTCGATCCGCATGCTGATGCAGGTGCACGATGAACTGGTGTTCGAGATCCGCGAAGAGAAGCTGGAGGAGTACACCGCCATCATCAAGGAGAAGATGTCGGCAGCTGCCGAACTGCATGTGCCCCTGCTGGTCGAAGCAGGCTCCGGCGATAACTGGGATCAGGCCCACTGATTTCCAGCCAGCCTTTCTGAACTGCTATATAGCTATATAAGAAGCGAAGCCCGGCATCATGCCGGGCTTCCTCTATCTGCCGATCCTATAAAGTCTCTTGCAGATACTCATCCTTGAGCAGGACATAGTTGTCGGCCGAGGTTTTGAGAAACGCAATCTCGGCGGGCTTGAGCGCCCGGGCCTGTTTGAGCGGATTGCCCATATAAAGGAAGCCGGCTTCGAGCCGCTTGCCCGGCGGCACCAGCGAGCCCGCGCCGATCATCACATCATCCTCGACCACCACCCCATCCAGAATGATGGCCCCCATGCCGACCAGCACCCGGTTGCCTATGGTGCAGCCGTGCAGCATCGCCTTGTGACCGACCGTGACATCTTCACCGATCAGCAGCGGATAACCGTCAGGATTGCCGGCACTCTTGCGAGTCAGGTGCAGCACGGTGCCATCCTGAATATTGCTGCGGGCGCCGATGCGGATATGGTTCACATCCCCCCGTGCTGCCACCATGGGCCAGATACTGGCATCGTCGGCCAGCTCGATATCGCCCACCAGTGTCGCGCAGGGATCTACATACACCCGTTTGCCCAGTTGCGGGCGTTTTCCCTTGTAGGGTCTCAGTCGCAAGTCCATCTTGGCCTCCTTGTTTTCGGCCATTCTAGCAATCCGGAACCGGTTTCTGTGGATAAGTTTGTATAAAAGCTGTGGTT
>NZ_JAACGC010000031.1:0-48423 GCF_029237385.1 Aeromonas sp. 1HA1 | reverse complement strand
CAGGACTCTGAGGGTAGAATTGGTCATGGCGTATCACCTCTGTTAATTGAGATTCTTCGCGGGAATCAATCAGCAGGATACGCCACCTTCTCTATCTCCCCCATACACCAGAAATCACCATAACTCTTTGAATTCGATTGGGATTCTACTGGCAATATTTTCGCGCGATCTAGCCCTGTCTCTATTTTTTCTTACAGAACGTGATGGAGATAGACAATTACGCCTAGTGGGGGGGGGTGAGAGCACACAGACCACCGCGCATAATGCGATTTATATGAAAAATCCCCCGCCAGGCAAACAGACACCTGGCGGAGGACCCCCTGCCCCTGCGGGATTATCGCGGGGGCCAGTTTTCAACATAAATACTGAACATTATGCGCAGTTGTAGTTTGTTGGACAGAACGAGGTGTCAGATCTTGGTTTATCAGGCTGCAGATTCTGGCTATTGGGTTGGCCACTTGGCATGCCATTTAACTTGTTATCTCTCACTTTTTCCTGTTCATTCGTGCAGTCGGTCTAGCGGCTTGTGGTTGGCGCTTTCGTGGCGTTCGCTGTTGCCGGTGTGCAGGTACTTGGAGGTGGTGTCTATGCTGTCATGGCCCGCATCGGCCTGCACATGGGATAGCGGCCGCCCGTTGAGATTGATGTCGTGGGTAATGCCGGTGTGGCGAATGGAATGCGGGGTCAGGTTGCGCATTTCGGCTGAGTCTTGGGCAAAACCGTCTTGCTCAGCCAGGTTCGCGGCAGTCTGGATGACCGTCATGACCAGTTCACGCAGTTGGCGGATCCCGAGATTGGCATTGAGTTCGCCTTGTTCCCGGCCATGTGCGGCGGCCTTGTGGCGCACAAAGAGTGGCGTCTGTTCATTGGGTGCCGGCAATGGCGACAACCCCAGGAAGATCCGATAGCGCTCGAGGGCCTCCAGTAAGGCATGGGATACCGCCACTGTGCGCCGCTTGCCGCCCTTGCTGCGTGGAATGTAATACCCCCAGACGCCGGTTTTGCCATCGCGGCGAAACTGGCCCATGACGGGTGTGAAGCCTGGTCTGGCGGCCACTTCCGAAATGCGCAGATAACAGGCGTACATCAGGCTTATCAGGAAGCGGCTGCGCTCGTGCTGATCCGGTGATCCGGTTGCCAGTCGGTCGGCCGCCTGCATGACGTAAGACCATTGCAGCTCGCTGAAGGCCTGGCTCTGATCATCGGGCTCCTGCTGGACCGGTCGCTTGACTCGCTGCAGCAGCAGTGCCGGATTTCTGTCCATGTACTCTTCCTGGATCAGAAACTGGAAGAAGGCTGACAGGATGGCGAGCTTGGTTTTCATTGCTTGCTCGCTGAGGCGGTATGGCAGTTCGCGGCCCAGCTCCCGTTTGCCAAGAAACGGTCGCCACAAGGGGTTGGGCAGCCGTTCTCCCCACTCCTTGTCGAGAATGAACTGCGCCACGTTGCGGTAGGCAATCAGCTGCTCTGGCGGTGCCTGGCAGTAGTCGAGGTAGCGCATCATGATGCGCCGGGTCAGATCTTTCGGGCTGATAGCCAGCGCGCTGAAACACCAGTGCAGAAATGTCGTCAACTCGCTGCGGTAGGTTTTGTAGTTGTTCTCGTTGTGGCGCTGTTCCAGCAGCCAGTCGACCGCCAGTTCGTAGATGAGCCCCGCATCGGGTACGTTGTTCAGGCTGAGGTTGGCCAGATACTGATTGACTTGGGGATTGCCCGCCTCCAGGTGAGCCAGGCCATCAAACAGCGGCATGGCGGGCGGAAGTAATATAGAGGTCATGGTGGTGCTTGCTTGGTTCATGGGATGGAGGCCGGTAGCCTCGCTCAAAAGTTGATGCCGATAAATGGGGTTATCGGCATCACTGTGTGACGAATGATCAGGGCTTGTATGAGGCCGAATCGTCCGTTGCAACCGGTTTGCACCCCACTCTGACGCTATTCAATGGATATGCACCTCTGTTGGAAAATTCTCGGGGTAAATAGCCGTAAAAATGATTTTTAATGCTACATATGTGAATGGTTTTCAAGGGCTCCCTTGGGATAAGGTTAACCCAGCATCCCTCCTGCGCCCCTCAGGCCACGCTTTTAAGCGATTTTCCCTTGGGCTTGTCGGCATCGGTCTTCTCTGCAGCCTGTTGTGGCTCCTCTTTGGGGCTCCCCTGCCCCTTGCCACCGCGCAGCACGTTTTGCAGTACATCACGCTGTTCGGCCAGGTAGAAGGCCAGGCTCTCCTGCTGTTCCGGTTCGAGAGTGACAGGAGCCCCCGCCAGCAGGGTCATTAACTCATCGGCGGTATCCAGCAGTTTGTCATAGGCATCTGCCTCTTTCTTGCTGGCAAAGGTCATCTTCTCCACTCCCCCACGCACGACAACATATTTGATCTCAACGGCCATAGTGGCGTCCTCCTCATGATAGTGAACACAAGTATATGTATGGATATACAGTATTGCAAATAACCCTGCCCAAGGGGCTTTTATCATGGTGGTCTGACCCATTACGCGGCCGTTATCACATTGATGAAAGGGTCATTTGACATCCACTTGACGCAAGTCGGATGATGGGCTCATGACGATAACAAGACAACTGCTCATACTGCTGCTGGTCGAAGTGACGCTCCTCGGGGGCATCGCTCATCTGGCCATTGGTCTCTCTCCCCTGCTCTCCTTGCTGTTTGTGGTGCTGGCGCTATTAGGGCTGCGCTGCCTGGTGGTATTGCTGACCTGGGGTTTCTCCCGTTTCTACCCTGTTCCCGCCATCGGTCTGCGTGCCTGGCTGCACATGGTGATCAGGGAGATGTTCGCCTATCTGCTCACCTTCACTGGGTTGCTGCCGTTTGAGCGGCTGCTGATGGCGCCTGACAGGCTCCGTCCTTCTCCCCTGCCCCTGTTGCTGGTACATGGTTACGGCTGCAGTCGCGGGATCTGGCGGCTGCAGCGTGCCCGCCTGGAAGCTGCTGGCCACGTGGTCGCTACCGTGACCCTGACCCCTCCCTTCGGTCATCTCGATGACATGGTCCCCCTGCTGGCCAAGCGGATCGATGAGGTGCTGGCCGCCACCGGCGCCGCTCAGCTGGTGCTGATTGGCCACAGCATGGGCGGGCTGGTGTGCCGTGACTACCTGGCCCTGGCCGGTGGGGCCAAGGTGGCGCAACTCATCACCTTGGCGACCCCGCATCAGGGCAGCCAGCTGGCTGCCATGGGTCTTGGAGACAACGCACGGGAGATGGAACCCGGCTCCGGATGGCTGCAGCGTTTCGCCGCAGTGCCGCTATGTGTGCCCGGGATTTCGGTGCGCACCAGTCATGACAACTTTGTGCTGCCCCAGTCCCGTCAGCGCATGGAAGGCATGGAGGACATCGAGATCTCGGCCCTTGGCCATCTCTCCCTCATCTACTCGCGCCGCACCACGGCCCTGCTGCTGACCCTGCTCGCTCGCCCCCGGCTACAAACAAAAAGGGCCTGATTGCTCAGGCCCCGGTTTATTTCACGCTTTCTGATATCAGAAGTGAATGCCCTTGATCAGGGTCGATACTGCCATCTGATCTGCTGAGGCCTTGGACTCGCCGCCCGCTTTCGGATCCGAGAAGGTGCGGAAGCTGGTGTTCATGATCACCTGAGCCACCCGTGGTGCCAGCGCATGGATCACCTGACCAAATACCCCGAGACGGGTGGCCAGCCGCACATGCTTGTTGATGATAGTGTCGCACACCAGATCGGCGGCCTCTTCCGGCGTCATCATGGGCACCTGCTCATACACCTTGGTCGGCGCCACCATGGGGGTTTTCACCAGCGGCATGTTGATGATGGAGAAGTTGACTCCCTTGTCGGCAAACTCGGACGCCGCGGTACGCACCCAGGCATCGAGCGCCGACTTGGACGCCACGTAGGCGGAGAAGCGTGGCGCATTGGTCAGCACCCCGATGGAGGAGATGTTGATGATGTGGCCCTTTTTCTTCTCGATCATGGTGGGCAGCACCCCCATGATCACCTTGAGGGTGCCGAAGTAGTTGAGCTGCATGGTGCGCTCCAGATCGTGGAAGCGCTCGAAAGAGTCCTCGATGGCGCGGCGGATGGAGCGGCCAGCATTGTTGATGAGGATGTCGACCCCGCCATGCTCGGCCACTATCTGCCGGGTGATCGCCTCCCCCTGCGCGAGATCAGCCAGATCCCCCTGATAGACCTGCAGGGTCAAGCCCAGCTCGGCAAACTCGGCCTGGGTCTGCGCAATCTTGTGCTCGTCCCGGGCAATGGTCAGCACGGTTGCTCCCGCCTCGGCCAGCTTTCTTGCAGTGGCCTTGCCGATGCCGGAGGTGGCGCCGGTGATGAGCACTACCTTGCCCTCGACCCGGCCACGCAGGGTACGATCGATGAACAGCTCGGGGTCGAGGTGACGTTCCCAGTAATCCCACAGCCGCCAGGCATAGCTGTGCAGTGGCGGCACTTCGATGCCGGTCCCTTTCAACACCCGCTGGGCTTCGCGGTTGTCAAAGCGGGTGGGATAGTTGATGAGCCGGAAGATATCCTTGGGCAGACCGAGATCGGCGATCGCCGCATCGCGAATGCGCCGCACCGGCGTCAGCGCCATCAGCATGGTCATCAGATGGCGGGGAATGAAGCTGAACAGGGCCGCATTGATGCGAATGGCGGGCTCGGGTGCATGGGCTGCGCGGGCGAAGGTGCTCAGCATGTCGCCAACTCGCATCGGATGGGAGTCCGTCAGGTGGAACGCCTTGTTGTCCTCTCCCTCCTGGTGGGCGATGTGATCGATGGCATCCACCACGAAGTTGACCGGCACCAGGTTGATGCGTCCTCCTTCGACCCCGATGGCGGGCATCCAGGGCGGCAGCATGCGGCGTAGCTTCTGGATGGTCTTGAAGAAGTAATAGGGGCCATCCACCTTGTCCATCTCGCCAGTGTTGGCATCCCCCACCACTATACCGGGCCGGTAGATGCGCCAGGGGATGGTGCTCTCCTTGCGCACTATGCCCTCGGCCTCGTGCTTGGTCTGGAAATAGGGCATGTCGAGGTGCTCGGCCTCATCGAACATGTCTTCCCTAAACAGGCCGTCGAACAGGCCTGCCACCGCGATGGAGCTGCAATGATGGAAGCAGCGGGCGCCGAGTCGTTCGGCCAGTTGCAAGGCTTGACGGGTGCCCTCGGCATTGACCTGCTGCTGAATGCCCGCCTTGGCGTTGAGATCATAGATGGCGGCGAGATGGAGGAAGTGATCGATCTGGCCGATGAGCGGCTCCTGCTCGGCCACGCTCACGCCGAGTTGCGGATGGGTCATGTCCCCGACGACCGGAATGGCGCGTTGCGCGTCGACGCCCCAGTAGTCCAGCAGAGCGGGTATCCGCTCAAGATGGGCTGCGCGCATCAAAAAGTGCACACGGCTATTTGGGCGCTGCAGCAATTTTTTAATCAGCCGGCGGCCGATAAAACCGCTGCCCCCCGTGATGAAATAGTCCATGGTATTTATTTCCCTTACTGATTGGGCTGTTAGTTGTCGTTAGATATATCACGCTTCAAATGGAAATGTTCATTTGAACATCATCTTCGTGACCCAGACCAAAATTACCACGACTGGCTGTTCCGTTATTAGGTAGAACCCTCTATTTTTTCGCCATAAACTGAGGATGAAAGCTCAGTAATGCCACAACGAATGTACCAAGGTTGTCGTCATTACCTATATCTCACTCACCAGTAAGGAAACAATCATGGCCAAGAAATTGAAAGCGCTGGCAAGCTCGGTGACCGACAACCAGCTCACCTCAACCATCAAGGAATCCACCCAGCAGATCTGGCTGGCGGGCTTGGGCGCCTACGCCAAGGCGCAAGAGGAAGGGGGCAAGATCTTCGAAGCCCTGGTACAGGAAGGCGAGGCATTGCAGACCCGTACTCGTCAGAGCGCAGACGAGAAGATCGCTGCCATGACGGACAAGACCACAGGCACTTGGGGCCGTTTGGAGCAGGTGTTCGAAGATCGTGTGGCCCGTGCCGTCGCCAGCCTTGGCATTCCGACCCGCAAGGATATCGACAAGCTCTCCAAGCGCATGGCCGAGCTGACCGAGGTGGTGCAACAACTCATCGATTCGCAGGATGAAGAGGACGTGCCAGCCGCGGAGCCCAAACCGGCTGCTGCTGCGGCCAAGAAACCCGTCGTCAAGAAAGCTCCGGTGCAGAAAGCTGCCGCAGCGCCCATCGCCAAGGTGAAAGAAGAGGTCAAGGCATTGGCGACTGAGGTCAAGAACGTAGTGGAAGAGGTCAAGGAGAAAGGCGAGACAGCCCTCTTCTAATCTGCCTGGCAACGCCTGATTGGCCTTGCATCATAACCCACCGGCCCATGCCCTCTTGCTGGGCCGGTTTTGCTTGAGAAGGGAGGCCATGTCATGAGCACGATTGCGATTGCCCTCGCCGGAGGGGGCCCTCTGGGAGGGATTTACGAGATCGGAGCCTGCGCCGCCCTGGCCGACAGCATCAAGGGGCTGCGTTTCGAACAGGCTGACATCTATGTGGGGGTCAGCTCGGGGGCCGTGATCGCCTCGGCGTTGGCCAATGGCATCTCCCCCGACAAGCTGGTGCGGATCCTGCTCAGCGACGACAGCGGCGAATTTTTTGATCCCTCTACTCTGCTGCGTCCCGCCTTCGGGGAATACGCGAAGCGGATCTCCTCCTTGCCGCCACTGGCCTGGGAATGTCTGGCCGATTACCTCTCAGCCCCCTGGCACAAGAGCCTGCTTGGCTCCTTGCAAGGCTTGTCCAAGGCGATCCCGACCGGTTTGTTCGACAGTCGCGGGGTGGACCGGATCCTGACCCAGTTCTTCTCTCGCCGGGGTCGCAGCAACGATTTTCGTGAACTCAAGAGCCGTCTGTTTGTCATCGCCACCGAGCTCGATACCGGCCATGCGGTCGCCTTTGGCAGCCCGGGGCTGGATCAGGTGCCCATTTCGGCGGCAGTGCAGGCTTCTGCCGCCCTGCCCGGTCTGTTTCCGCCGTCGCTGATCAATGGCCGCTACTACGTGGACGGGGCCCTCATCAAGACGCTGCACGCCTCGGTGGCGCTGCAGGAAGGGGCCGATCTGGTGTTCTGCATCAACCCACTGGTACCGTTTGATGCTGGCATGGCGAGTGAATACCCTGCCAGTCTGGTGGAGAGTGGCTTGCCGGTAGTGCTGGCCCAGACCTTTCGCGCCATCATCCACTCGCGCATGCACGTGGGGATGGATCGTTACAAGCACCAGTATCCACAGGCCGATGCCTTGCTGTTTGAGCCCTCCCCGGCCGATGGCGAGATGTTCTTTACCAATGTGTTCAGTTACCGGGATCGGCGCCATCTGTGCGAACACGCCTTCCAGCATACCCGTCAGGATCTGTGGCAGCGGCGGGCCGAGCTCGGCCCCATTCTCGCCAAACATGGCCTCGAGCTGGATCTCGGGGCGCTTGCCGATGAGCAGCGCTCCCTGCTGACTCCGGGCACCGGCTCTGTGGCGGCGCTGGATATCTCACTGACCCGGTTGCAACACTGGCTGACCCGCCGCTATGGCGGCAAGGGTCGTCGCCATTCGAAGGAGTAGCATGGACAGCAAACCAAAGCGGCGGACGCGGGAGCGGATCCTGGCCACCGCCCTCGCCCAGTTCAACATGTTGGGCGAGCCGACCGTCACCACCTCCGCCATCGCGGCCGAGCTGGAGATGAGTCCGGGCAATCTCTATTACCACTTTCATCACAAGGAAGAGATAGTCAACGCCCTGTTCGGCGAGTTCGAACAGGAAATGGCCCATCTGCTCGACACTGTCACCCCCCCGCTGGACGAGACGGAAGACATCTGGTTCTTTTTGCACCTGATGTTCGAGCTCATCTGGAAGTACCGCTTCTTCTACTACGACATCAGCACCCTGATGAGCGGCAACCACAAGGTGGAGCTGCGCTTCTCGGCCCTGCTGCGGCGCAAGGAACAGACCGCCGCCGCCATCTGCCACAGCCTGGCCGGCAGTGGCTTGCTGCTGGGCAGCGACGCCCAGATCGGTGCCTTGGCGGCCAATATCGCGCTGGTGGGCACGTTCTGGATCTCCTATCAGCGGGCGTTGCACCCGCGTGCCGATGCTGACATTGCCCTCGGGGTGTTTCAGGTGATGCAGCTGGTGGCCCCTCGCCTACATCCCAATGCCCGTGCCCATCTGGATGCTATCGCCATTCATTACCGCCCGTCTCTTGCGACGAGCGAACAGGATTCCGATTTTTAACAGGGAGAACAACATGACCACTTCACAACCCAAATTGTCCGATTTCACCCCGTTCCCCTGGCCGGAAGCGGCCTATGACTATGCGGGGGCCGGTCTCAAGCAACATTGGGCCCGCCTGCATCAGGGGGATGCCGAGCCCTGGCCTGCCGACAAACAGGTGCAGGCGGCTTGGCGTGCCTACCATGCCGGCGACTTTGGTCAGGCGGTGACGCTGGGACTGGAGGCCGGTGACGCTGGCCTCAACGTGGTGAACAAGGCGCTGGTGATCCATGCCAGCTACCTGCTGGAGGACAAGTATGCCAAGCGGGAGGCGTTCGAACTGGCGGCCAGCAACGCCGAAAGACTGCAAAAGCGTCAGCCCGATAATGCCAACGCCTGGTATTTTCACGCCCTCGCGCTGGGTCGTTACAGCCAGGTGATCTCGGTCTCCAAGGCACTCTCGCTCGGCATAGGTGACAAGATCAAGACCAGTCTGGACAAGGCGCTGGCGCTGGCGCCCGACCATGCGGAAGCGCACATCGCCTTCGGCGCCTGGCATGCGGAGATCATCGACAAACTGGGTGCCATGATAGGCAGCATCACCTATGGCGCCAAGAAGGAGGAGGCCGATCGTCACTTCAAGGCGGCGCTGGCCATCATCCCCCACTCCGCCATCGCTCGCATGGAGTACGCCAACGCCATGGTGATGATGCATGGCAAGAGCAAGATGGCGGCCGCCGAGGCGCTCTACGGCGAGGCGGCCGAGTGCGAGCCGGTGGATGCCATGGAGCGGCTCGATGTGGAAGCCGCCCGTGAGGAGCTGGAGGACGAATAGCCCGGCGGTGCTGCGCAATGAAAGAGGCCAACCCCAGGGTTGGCCTCTTTGTTTCATGTCGGTGGCGTGCCAGAGCGGCTCAGCCGTGCAGCAGCTGATCCAGCATCTCGGGATCGTAGAGCAGATCCGGCTCCATCAGCACCAGCAACAGCAGCTGTTCGAACTCCACGGCGAAGCGCAGGGCAATGAGCTCAGGGTCCGGCACCCGCTTCTTGTCGGTGATGAGGCCGAGCTGCACCTTGTTGTCATAGGAGAGGATAGAGACGCCAACGCCAATGTCACCGGCCTGAGGCACCCAGAACAGGGGCTGGCGCAGGCGGGCACCGGCCAGATAGAGGGTCTGCTGGGGGCCGGGCACATTGGTGATGACGGCGCTGGCCTTGGCCGACAGAATGTCGATGGCTTGTTGCTGCACCGCTCTGGGGGCCATGCCCATCACCTCCAGCAGATTCAGCACCACCGCCGGTTGCAGGGAGGATTTCAGCGCCTGCATCCGATCCCGCACCGCATGGAGCCGCTGCAGCGGGTGCGCTATGTCGATGGGCAAGTTCAGGGCCACCAGCCCGAAGCGGTTGCCTAGGGCCCCCTTGTCGTCGGGCGCGCGCATATTGACGGGCACCAGCGTGCGGATCTCGATGCCATCGACCTCGTCCCCCTGTGCCAGCAGATAGTGGCGAAATGCCCCGGCGGTGGCGGCGATCAGCAGATCATTGACCGAACAACCGAGCACCCGCCCTACTGCTTTTACGTCCGGTAGCGGGATCTGTTCAGACCAGGCCACCCGTTTGGCGCTGCCTGTCTCCCCCTTCAGCCGGGTCTTGGCATCGTCGGAGAGGGTGGCGATGGTGTAGAGTTCGGCGGTCACATCCCGGCCTGTCTTGAGGTAATCCATTGCCTTGGTGGGATGGGTCAGTACCTCGACATATTTGGACCAGAGGGTACCGGTCAGCTTGAGCCCGGCCCGCAGCAGACGGCTGCCTTGATGGGCGTCCTGCTCGTCGTCGTCATGATCGCCGGTAATTGGCTCGGGTTGCGGACGTGGCGCCGGGGTCGGGCTGTCATCCATCATGGTAAGCAGGGCGCGCACCAGGGAGAAGCCATCTCCCATGGCGTGATGAAAACGCACCACCAGCGCCTGCCCGCCGAGGGAGGTATCCACCAGGTGCATCTCCCACAGGGGGCGCTGGTGGTTGAGCGGGGTGGAGGCAAAATCGGCCACCAGCCGCTCCAGCTCCTCCTTGCCAGCTTTGCCCGGCAGGATCACCCGCTTGAGATGCTGGTCAAGATCAAAATCGGGATCGTCGCGCCAGTAGTACTCTCCCCCCTCCAGGCTGGCTTTTTGGTGAAAACGGGGTTGCACGCTCAGAGTGTACAGAAGGCTGGCACGCAGCTGGGCTTCGTCCAACTGACCATCAAACATCAGCACGCCGACGATCTGCATCAAATTGTTGGGCCTGTCCATCCGCAGCCAGGCGGTATCGACACAGGAGATAAGTTCACAGGGTGACATGGTATTTTCCCTACCGTTTCGCTTATTTGTCCGCGGCCTTCTTATGAAAACCACATTATCGATGGCGAACAAACAGGAGTCCTATATGTTGGTGCCAATACGCTTCGATTAATTCTTTCTGTCTGGACAGAACGACACGTAGCGCCGTGAATATTTTATCGCAGAACACATAAACAGCCCGTGCATACCCTCCCGATTTATTGTTATCCGGAGGGTATGTGTCGTTCAATTAATATACAAAGGTGCTAATTCGCAGCTATTGTCGGCGACGGTATTAAGTGAATATTTGAATGCTTGCCCCGGGTTATCCCTGACAGGGACAAGGCAGGCGATGATCGACATATTCGAGGATTTCCTGTTCCAGCACGCTGCGTACCGGCAGCAGCATCAGGCCGAGGCGCACTTCCAGCTGCAGGCTGTTGTCGGTCAGGCAGAGAAAGCCATTGACCCCGGCGCCGCGAAACATCAGCCGGGTCTCCTCTTCATCTTCCCACTCACAGTCGAGTTCGTACTCTTCGCTCATGTCCTGTGCGATGGCTTCGGCGGCGAGCCGTACCCCCGCTAATCCCAAGGGATGCTGGCGGTTGACCTTGATGGTCGACAGGCTGCTGCCGACAAGGGGATCGTATAGAAACATGCTAACTCTCTGAGCGGTGACAACATTTACTGATATTAAACACATGAATCAAACAAGTGAAAGCCATTTGCAACATAATTGGGACTCACTTAACAAAGACGGTTGAGTAAATGCTCCATGCTTTTCTCCTCATTCCCGCTCGCGTTACACTAACAGGCAAAGGCGTACCTGAGTGGCAGCCCCGCTTCCCCCTCAGGGTTCATGCCCTCGTTTTATCTAGCCGCCAGGCCATTCGGTGCAGGTCACCAGAGAGCAGCATATGACCCAAGAGACACACATAGCCGATGACCCGCAAGCGGACGAGAGTACCCTGGGGCGGCTCTATCGCCAGCTCAACCGGGTTGCTTCCCTGCGTGAACAGATGCGCACCCACCCGGAAGATCAGCAAGACCGGGACAGCTTGCGCCAGTGGCAGGCGGATCGGTTGGGCCGCACCCACGGCGATCTGCTTAAGAGCAAACGCTATGGCCCGGCTGCCGCGTTTTTCCTGACGGATCTCTATGGTCCTGGCGATTGTGCCCGCCGCGATGCGGACGTGATGCGGGTGATGCCCACCGCCGAGCGATTCCTGCCGGAGTCCGGGCTCAAGGTGCTGGCGCAGGCGATCGAACTCGATGCCCTCTCCGAGGAGCTCGACTACCTGATGGTGGTGGCGCTACGTCGCAGTGGCGCCATCCATCGGCTGACGGCAGAGGCGTATGCCCTCGCCTATCGGGAGGTGGGTGAACCCGAGCGGCGCGCCCATCAGATAACCCTGGTCACCGAACTGGGGCTCACCCTGGACAGGCTGGCCCGCAAGCCTTTCCTTGGCACCACCCTTAAACTGATGTCGGGACCGGCCCATCTGGCAGGCCTTGGCGAGCTCTTCTCGTTTGTCGACCGAGGCTATCGGGTCTGCCATCAGATGGGGAAAGCCAACGAGTTTCTGGACACCATCGCCAGCCGGGAAAGCGCCATCATGGCGGCGTTGTTTGATGGGGATGCCAGCGTGCTGGATTGACAGGTGGTGCTGGATACTGCAATAAAAAAGCGGGTCCGTGTGGCCCGCTTCTGTTACTGGGGGAAACCTGCGAATCAGATCACCAGCAGATCCATAAAGGCGTGGACCGGCGTGTCGGCCAGCCGCGGGCCATCCTGGCAGAGGGCGAGGATATCCTGTACCCGCTTGGCCGGGAAACGGGTGGCCAGGTTATGCTGGAATTTTTCTACCAACAGCGGGATCCCCTCCTCCCGGCGGCGACGATGGCCGACCGGGTACTCCACCTCTACCTTAGGAGTGTGAGTCCCGTCCTTGAAGAAGATCTGGATGGCATTGGCAATGGATCGCTTGTCCGCCTCCAGATATTCGCGGCTGTAGCGTTTGTCCTCCTGCACCACCATCTTGCCGCGCAGCGCATCGATGCGGGGATCGGCAGCGATGCCATCTTCGTAATCCTCGGCGATAAGGCGACCAAAAATCAGCGGCACTGCCACCATGTACTGCAGGCAATGATCCCGATCGGCCGGGTTGTTGAGTGCCCCCACCTTGCTGATGATGCGAATGGCCGATTCATGGGTGGTGAGTTCGATGCGGTCGATCTCGTCCAGCCGTCCCTTCACCTGACCGTGCAGCTTCATGGCGCACTCCACCGCGGTCTGGGCGTGGAACTCGGCGGGATAGGCGATCTTGAACAGTACATTCTCCATCACATAGCTGCCGTAGCCCTGATGCAAGGCGAACTGGTTGCCCTTGAACAGCACGTCGTAGAAGCCCCACTTGGGGGCGCTCAATACGCCGGGATAGCCCATCTCGCCGCTCATGGTGATCAACGCCAGACGCACCGCGCGGGAAGTGGCATCCCCCGCCGCCCAGCTCTTGCGAGAACCCGCGTTGGGGGCGTGGCGGTAGGTACGCAGGCTCTGGCCATCGACCCAGGCTTGGGAGACCGCATCGATCACCTGATCCCGACTCCCTCCCTGCATGTGGGTCACCACGGCGGTGCTGGCGACTTTGACCAGCACCACGTGATCGAGGCCAACCCGATTAAAGGAGTTTTCGAGCGCCAGCACCCCTTGAATTTCGTGAGCCTTGACCATGGCCGTCAGCACATCGGCCATGGTCAGCGGCGCCTTGCCCTCGGCCACGCGGGTGCGCGACAGCCAGTCGGCGGTCGCCAGAATACCCCCCAGGTTGTCGGAAGGATGGCCCCATTCGGCGGCAAGCCATGTGTCGTTGTAATCGAGCCAGCGGATGATGGTGCCGATGTCCCAGGCCGCCTTGACCGGATCGAGGCAGAGCTGGGTTCCGGGCACCCGTGCACCATGGGGCACGACGGTACCGGGGACTATGGGGCCCAGGTGCTTGGTGCATTCGGGAAAGCGCAGCGCCAGCAGACCGCAGCCCAGGGTGTCCATCAGGCAGTAGCGGGCGGTATCGAGGGCTGCCTGGCTGGTGATGGGGTGGTTGCAGACATAATCGGCAATATCGACCAGCACCTGATCGGGCTCGGGTCTGTGGTTGACGTCGACGTTGGCGGACATCGTGATTTCCTTATCGTTGTTGTAGGGAGACGAAATGACGGGGGGCCGGGCCGACGTAATCGGCGCTCGGGCGAATGATCCTGTTGTGCTCGCGCTGCTCCATCACGTGGGCGCACCAGCCGGTGACCCGAGAGCAGACGAAAATGGGGGTGAACAGCTTGGTCGGGATCCCCATGTAGTGATAGGCGCTGGCATGGAAGAAGTCGGCGTTGGGGAAGAGTGCTTTTTCCTCCCACATCACCGTCTCCGCCTCGCAGGAGACGCGGTAGAGGCGTGTGTCCCCCGCCGCCTCGGCCAGCTTGGCCGACCACGCCTTGATGATGACGTTGCGCGGATCCGAGGTGCGATAAACGGCGTGGCCAAAGCCCATGATCTTCTCCTTGGCCGCGAGTTTTGCCAGCAGCTCGCCCCTGGCCTGAGCCTCATCCTGCCAGGGGGCGATCATCGCCATGGCGGCTTCATTGGCCCCGCCGTGCAGCGGGCCGCGCAGGGTACCGATGGCGGCGGTCACGCAGGAGAAGAGATCGGACAGGGTCGAGGCACAGACCCGGGCCGCGAAGGTGGAGGCGTTGAACTCGTGCTCGGCATAGAGAATGAGGGAGACATGCATCACCCGGCGTTCAAGCTCACTCGGCGCCTTCTGGTGCAAGAGCGCCAGAAAGTGGCCACCGATGCACTCCTCGTCGGTATCGAGCGCGATACGCACCCCTTCATGACTGAACTTGTACCAATAAATAAGGATGCCAGGGAAGGCGGCCAGCAGCCGATCGGCCACTTCATGTTCGTGCTCGAAGCCCTCTTCCGGCTCCAGATCGCCGAGCATGGAGCAGCCGGTGCGCAGCACATCCATGGGATGGGCATTGGCGGGAATGAGCTCAAGCACCTCCAGCAGGGCACGGGGCAAGATGCGCAGGCGACGCAGCTCGCGCTTGTAGTCCAGCAGTTGCTGTTCACTGGGCAACTCGCCCTTGAGCAGCAGATAGGCAACCTCCTCGAACTGGGCGCCATCCGCCAGCTCCTTGATGTCATACCCGCGATAGGTGAGTCCTGTGCCGCTCTTGCCCACGGTACAGATACTGGTTTCCCCCGCGCTCTGACCCCGCAGGCCGGCGCCGCCCAATGGCTTCTCTTGTCCCATAACCTTGCCTCCTAATCCCTGGATGTGAACAGACGATCCAGTGTCTGCTCGTAATGGTGATAACCGAGAAAGTCATATAACGATTCCCGGGTCTGCATGGTGTCCACGACGGCTCTCTGGTGGCCATCCTGGCGAATGTGCTGGTAGACGTTGAGCGCGGCCTGATTGGCCGCCCGGCTGGCGCTTAACGGGTAGAGCACCATGTCGACGCCGTGCTCGGCGAGCTCGGCCTTGTCAAACAGTGCTGTCTGGCCGAATTCAGTCATGTTGGCGAGAATGGGCACCCCGGCGGCCTGCTTGAAGCGGTCATACTGACCGAGATCGGTCACCGCTTCGGCGAAGATCATGTCTGCCCCGGCGGCCACGTAGGCGGCGGCGCGCTCCAGCGCCGGGCCAATCCCCTCCACCGCCAGTGCATCAGTGCGCGCCATGATGACGAACTCCCCGTTTTGACGGGCATCCACCGCCGCCTTGATGCGATCGCACATCTCCTCCTGCGAGACCACCGCCTTGTTGGGCCTGTGGCCACAGCGTTTCTGGGCCACCTGATCTTCCATGTGCACGGCGGCGACACCGGCGCGTTCAAAGGCGCGAATGGTGCGGGCGATATTGAAGGCGCCGCCCCAACCGGTGTCGATGTCGACCAGCAGGGGCACCTTGGTCGCAGCGGTGATCCTTTCTGCGTCGATCAGCACGTCATTGAGGGAGGTCATGCCGAGATCCGGCAGGCCATAGGAGGCATTGGCCACCCCGGCGCCGGAGAGATAGAGGGCCGCAAAGCCGCTACGCTCGGCCATCAGGGCCATGTAGGCATTGATGGTGCCGACGATCTGCAGGGGCCGTTCGTTGGCGAGGGCGGTGCGAAAACGCAGGCCTGCCGAGGGGGTAAGGCTGGACATCATGACTCCTTTCATTTGTCTGGTCTGACTATCTAATATCACGTTTACGTTAACGTCAATCATACTTTCGTGGCAGAACGGCGTCAGGCAAGACAGGGCGCGGGTTTTAGGGTAAATTTCACCAATTCCTTCAACAGATTGAATCGTAATGTCGGATCCCAATCCCGTGATCGTCTGCCCGGCTTGCGACTTGCTGATCGAACGCAAGTTATTGCCCCTGCGCCGCCACGCTCACTGTCCCCGCTGTCATCAGCATCTGTATGGACGCTATGCCTTCCGCTCCTCCCAGTTGATGGCCCTGACCATCACGGGGTTCTTGCTGCTGCCCTCTGCCTTCTTCGAACCGCTCATCTACCTGCGTCTGGCCGGGGTGAACTCGGACGCAAACTTGTTAAAGGGCATGTTGGTGCTGATGGTCGAGCACGAATTCTGGGTGGCGGGGCTGGTATTCTGGTGCGCCGTACTGGCGCCGGTGGGCTTGCTGCTGGGGATCTTTGCACTGGCCTCCGGCCTTGCCAAGCGCTGGCACATACTGGCGCCGACCTTAAGAGCCGTGGAGGTATTTCGTCACTGGGCCATGCTGGAGGTCTACATGGTCAGCCTGCTGGTCGCCCTGTTCAAGCTGATCGACATCGCCGATGTGCGCCTCGGCGGCGGCCTGCTGAGCTTGGGGATCCTGATGCTGCTCAACATGACGCTGCTGATCCTGTTCGATCCTGCCCTCTACTGGGAGCGCGTACCACTGGAGGAGCCGGATCATGTCCCAGACCAGCGCTCGTGAGCTGGGGCTTTGCCGCTGCCACACCTGTGGCCTGCTGGTGCGCTATCAGGCGGGCAGCGTCTGCCCCCGTTGTCACAGCAGGTTGCAGGTTCGTATCCCCCACTCCCTGGCCTGGTCCTGGGGCTTGCTGGCGCTGGCCACCTTCATGTTGCTGCCCGCCAACCTGTTGCCCATCACCCATTTCTACAACAAGGGGTTATTGCAGTCCGATACCATCTTCAGCGGTATTATGATGCTATACCGCAGCAAGATGTCGGGTATCGCCACCATAGTGCTGACTGCCAGCATCATAGTGCCGGTGGGCAAGATTTTGGGGCTGGGCTGGATCTGCTGGCAGTTGCAGCGAACCACGCCGGTGCGGCGCAAGCGTCAGCTCATCATGTATCGCATCATCGACTTCATCGGCCGCTGGTCCATGCTGGACTTGTTCGTCATCTCGCTGATGGTGGCGCTGGTGGATCGCGGCGTGCTGCTCAATGTACGGGCGGGACCCGGCGCCACGGCGTTTGCCGGTGTGGTGGTGCTGACCATGATGTCGGCCCGCATGCTGGATACCCGCTTGCTCTGGGACAAGGCGGCCCGTTGATGGTCTGGTGAACACACATCCCGCTTGTCCAGGGATGGGGATGCCCCGCATAGTGAATAACCGCCAGCACTGTCGCAAGGCAACGCGCAGGCGGTGATGTGCTTGTATCTGAACTGCTGTTTATGTCAGCCAATTAAGGAGTCGGTATGATCGGGGCTGAACCCGTCATTGAGAAGCGTCGCTGGTTGTCGCCAGTCTGGTTGTTGCCCGCCATTGCCCTCTTGCTGGCAGGTGGCTTCGTCTACCAGCAGTTTGCGAGCAGTGGTCAACTTATTCGCATCAACTTTGCCCAGGGCAATGGCATCTTGCCTGGCAAGACCCAGGTGCGCTATCAGGGCGTGGCCATCGGTGTAGTGCAGGAGCTGGCGCTGGCCGAGGACGGTCGCAAGATAGCCGTGCTGGCCAAGATTGACAGTCGTGCCCGGCCGCTTATCCGCAAAGGGTCCGACTTCTGGCTGGTGAGCCCCAAGGCATCACTCACCGAGATCTCGGGCCTGGATACCCTGGTCTCTGGCAACTACATCAATCTGCAACCCGGTCGGGAGAACAACCCGTTGGAAGAGGAGTTTGATGCGCTGGATGGCCCTCCCCCCGGCTATCAGGCACAGGGGCGCATGCTGCACTTGACTGCCGATTCGCTGGGATCTATCGGGATCGGCGCCAAACTCTATTTCCGCGGTATTGAGGTAGGCAGTGTCATCAACACCCGTCTCGGCCCGGACAACCAGAACGTGATCCTGGATCTGGTGATCGAGCCGCGTTTCGAACACCTCATCAAGGCCGATACCCGCTTTTGGAACATCAGTGGCATCAAAGGCTCCTTCAGCCTGGCCGGGGTCAATGTGGAGGCTGGCAGCCTTACCTCCATACTGAGCGGCGGCATAGCGTTTGACTCCCCCAAAGCCTCCCCCGAGCCGGAGAAAGGCCAGACCTTCATCCTCTACAAGGGGCTGGCCGAAGCGGCCCGTGGCGAGCGGATCGACATAGTGGCCGGTGATCTGCCCATCAAGGAGGGAATGCCCATCCTTTTCGAAGGGATCGAGATTGGCCGGGTTGACCCCGTTCGCCTGACCGACAAGGGTCGGGTGGTGACGGCGTTGATCAACCCTGAACAGGCATTTCGGATCACCGGCAACAGTCGCCTCGTCTGGGAGACTGTCTCCTTCGGTGCCGCCGGCCTCAAACATGCGGATCGTCTGCTGGCCGGTCCGGCCATTCGCCTTGACTACGTGGAAGGTGACAGGGTCAGGGCCATGACCTTGAGCAGCAAGGATCAAGTCAGTGGCACCCGGGTTACTCTGCAGGCCGACGATCTGGCGGGGCTCAATGAAGGGGCACCGCTCTGGTACAAGGGGCTGCCGGTAGGCCAGATCAGTCAGCTGACTCTGGATGCCAGGGGCAATGCCAGCGTCGCTCTGGTGGTCAACAGCCAGTATCAACATCTGCTGGCACGGGCCCGTTTCTATCGGGCGGCGCCGCTGCAGATCGAGGCTGATCTCAGCGGTATCAAGGTGGAGACCAGTCCGGCCAGCGCCTGGATCGGCGGGGGCATCAAGTTGGTACAGGCGGCGAGCGGTGAGCGGATAAACCGCCTCTACCCGAGTCAGGAACTGGCCCTGTTAGGCACCCGGGATGCCAAGCCCCAGCGCTGGTTATTGAAAGCGGAACAGGCAGATGGTATCGGCATCGGCTCCCCTGTGCTCTATCTGGGGCTTGAGGCGGGCAAGGTCAAGCAGCTGCGTGCCGCCAAAGAGGGGGTCGAGATCGAGCTCGAAATTGATGGTGTTTATGCCCCTCTGCTCTCACAGCTTCCGCAATTTTGGAAAAAACCGGCACTGGATGCCCGGGTGCGGGTCGATGGTGTGCAGGTGAAGGTGGGCAATCTCGCCACCTTGCTGCGCGGCGCCATCGAGTTCGATCGGCTGGGCTCCGGCCGCAGCAGTCACCAGCTGTTTGACAGCAAGGAGCAGGCCAAGGCGAACGTGCGCAGCCTCTCCCTGACCGCCGAGAGCAACCCGGGTCTGGGCATTGGCAGCCCGATCCGCTATCGCGGGGTCGACATCGGCAAGATTGAGCAGATCGAGCTGGAACCATCGTTGGGGCAAGTGATCTTCAAGGCCGAGCTGGATGGTCACTATGCCGATCGTTTCTTGCAATCTGGCGCCCGCTTTACTCTGGTGCAGGCCAAGCTGGGGCTGGGCGGCGTCGCTCACCTCGACACCCTGATCAAAGGGGCCTTTGTGGAGGCTCTGCCAGGTCAAGGGGCCGGCAAGGATCGCTTCCCCTTGAGTCAGAGTGGTCAGGTGGGCCTGGCCTTGACCCTCAAGAGCCCCTCGGTCAATGGCCTGAGCGTCGGCAGCCCCTTGCTGTTTCGTAAACTCATGGTGGGCAGTGTCACCGGGATTACGCTGGCGCGCGATGGCAGTGAGGTGCTGATCGATGTGAGTGTCGACAAGGAATATGCCCATCTGGTGCGGGCCAACACCCGCTTCTGGAATGTCTCCGGGGTCAAGGCCGACATAGGCTTGACCGGGGGGACCATAGAGGTGGAAACCGTGCAGAGCCTGCTGGCGGGCGGCATCGCATTCAATACCCCAGAGCATGATATGGGGGCGACCGTCAAGGCTGGCCACAGCTACCCGCTGTATGGCAAGGCGGAGAAAGAGTGGCTGAAGTGGAGTCCCCGCATCCAGCCCTGAACTTTTCTCTTGTTCCAAGCCCGGCCCAGTGCCGGGCTTGTTCATTTTCCCCTTGCTCATTGCCCGTTAAGAATATTCCTAGCCGTGTGATAAGATGTCGCCCCTATTTTTGGGTCAGCGAGACGGCACAGTGCACGACAATACCTATCTTCCCGATCACTTCTTGCACCATATTGCGGCCATCATGCCAGCGCATCTCACCATGGACTCTTTCGTGGCCAGTTGCCGGCGCCCACTGCGACGCAGTATTCGGGTAAATACGCTGAAGATCTCGGTACCCGCATTCTGCGAACTGATGCAACCGCTGGGCTGGCAGCTCGAGGCCGTGCCCTGGTGCGAGACCGGCTTCTGGCTGAGTCGCCGCGACGAGAGCGTGCCCCTTGGCAATACCGCAGAACACCTGAGCGGCCTCTTCTATATCCAGGAAGCGAGCTCCATGTTGCCGGTTACCGCGCTATTTGCCAGCGATCAGGTCAAGCGAGATGGCATGCTGCTGGATGCGGCCGCCGCCCCCGGCTCCAAGACCACCCAGATCGCGGCCTTGATGAACAACCAGGGCATGCTGGTTGCCAACGAATATTCCAGCAGCCGGCTCAAGGTGCTCAGTGCTAACATTCAGCGCTGTGGCGTGACCAATGTGGGCATGACCCACTTCGATGCCAAGGTGTTTGGCCAGTGGTTGCCGGAGACCTTCGACGCCATACTGCTCGATGCCCCCTGCTCCGGCGAAGGGACGGTGCGCAAGGATGAAGATGCCCTGCGCAACTGGAGCATAGCGAGCATCGACGAGATTGCGGCGGTGCAGCAAGGTCTGCTGGAGAGCGCCTTTCATGCCCTGAAACCCGGTGGCGTGCTGGTTTACTCCACTTGCACGTTGAGCGAGCAGGAGAACCAGGCGGTCTGTCAGTCCCTGTTGGACAAGTTTGGTGATGCCCTGAGCGTTGACTCGCTGGCCGACCTGTTCCCCAATGCACAGTTGGCCTGTACGCCCGAAGGATATCTGCACGTCTGGCCCCAGATCTTCGATAGTGAGGGATTTTTCGTCGCCAGATTGCGCAAGCATCACTCAGTGCCAAATACCATGTTCAAGCCGGGCAAACTCGGCAAGTTCCCCTTCTCGCCACTGCCCGCCAAAGAGGCCGAGCCCATGTTGCGCGAGATTGAAGCCCATTTTGGCGTGGTACCACAGGGCCAGCTGTTTGGTCGCAATGACGAGATCTGGCTCTTTCCACTGTTGTTTCAGCAGGTGCAGGGCAAGTTGCGTTTTGATCGCATCGGCATCAAGCTGGCTGAAACCTTCAAGAAAGGTTATCGCCTCACTCATGAGTGGGCGTTGGCCTATGGCGACAAGGCCACTCTGGGATGTATCGAACTCGACGGCGCCAATGCGCGGGAGTTCATGATGGGGCGGGATGTCTGGCCTGAGCAGGAGGCTGGCTCGGGCGAGGTGATCGTTCGTTATCAGGGTCATACCCTGGGCATGGGGAAGTGGGTCGGCAGCCGGGTCAAGAATGCCCTGCCCCGCGAGTTGGTGCGCGACAACAATCTGTTCGGCGCCTGAGTGTGTGATGACTCGCGTCTGATCGAGTCTTAAAAACCCACACATCGGTTGAACTTTTGTGCGGATCTTGAAAAGCCTTGAGCCTTGTCTAAGCTTAAGGCTGTCCGAACACCAGTTAGCGCACGGCTCTGCAAGGAGCCAATTCCCCTATGCCAGGTACAAGGAATTCGTACCTGGCTTTTTTATGTCCGCACTGTCTGTTTCCTGCCCCTCACTCGAGCGCCTCAGCCATCTCTTGCTCAACTTGGGGCTGGGATGAAAGTTCATGTTGATAGAGCAGATCGATCGCCTGCTCGATGAGCGAGGCCTGGCTGTCTTCGAGATGCAACCCCAACTCCTGCAACCGCTCGGCGTGACGATTGCTTATCCAGCACTGCAACCGGCTGTGGGTTTCCTGTTTACGCTTCACATGTTGGCGTTGCCGCTCGGCATTGTTGTGTGGGACAGCCTGGGCCTCATCCACGTTTATTTCCTGGCTCATATGACCTTGCAATGGTTTTCTTTAACGTTTGTTATCTCTAACGTGTTGATGACGGTTGTCTGAACAAGAGGGTTCTCCCCTCTCATCGGACACCTTGGCAACGCGCAATAAATATATCATCAGATCAACAAGATATAATTTAACATAAAAAATAAAAATGCGCGGTCATTATGTTAGCCCCAGATTGTAATGTCCGCTCTGAGCCAGATTCAAATGTCCGGCTAAGGTCCCCTGTGATACGTTGGTGAAATTTTCACCACGGAGGGGTTCTCATGGCACAAAGCGAGCTGATATTCACCATGAAAGAGGTAGACCGTCTCAAGACCATCCAGGCCGTGGTGGAAGGCCACATACCCTGTACGATAGCGGCACAACGTCTGTCATTGACACCACGGCATCTGCGCCGATTGGTGGCCCGTTACGCGGAGGATGGCCCATTAGGGTTGCGCTCCCGCAAGTTCGGGATGAAAGGCAATCGGCAACTGCCGAGTGGGCTCAAGGAGCAAGCATACCAGCTGATCACCCAGCATTACCCTGATTTCGGACCGACCCTAGCCGCCGAGAAGCTTGCTGAACTGCATGGTATCAACTTGGCCGTGGAGACCGTGCGCCAGATGATGATTGCCACTGGTCTATGGGTGCCACGCCGACAACGGCCACCCAGGATCCAGCAACCTCGTTATCGTCGAGCCTGCTTTGGTGAGTTGATCCAGGTTGACGGCTGTGACCACCGCTGGTTTGAGGAGCGAGCACCTGCCTGTACCGCTATCGTGTTCGTGGATGATGCGACCAGCCAGATCACGGCCATGCGCTTTGTGCATTCCGAGTCAACCTTCGCCTACTTCGGTACCATGCGCGATCACTTGGTTGCACATGGCAAGCCGCTGTCGCTTTACAGCGACAAGGCCAGTGTGTTCAGGGTCAATCACAAATCTTCGCGTGGCGAGGGCCAGACGCAGTTTGCCCGCGCCCTAGACGAACTCAACATAGAGGGGTTCTGCGCTCATAGCAGTGCAGCCAAGGGCCGTGTAGAACGCGCACACCTGACCTTGCAGGACAGGTTGGTTAAGGAGTTGAGATTGGCGGGGATCAGCTCGATTGACGATGCCAATGCGTGGCTGCCTGGCTTCATCACCGATTACAACCAACGCTTCGGTAAAGCCCCTTTGCATGAGGTGGACGTACACCGTCCCTTGGGCCCTCATGATGACTTGGATCTTACCCTGATTTGGAAGGAACCAAGGCAGGTATCAAAGCGGCTCACGACCCAGTATGACAAGGTGCAATATCTCTTGCTCGATACACCATCCCAGCGTCGGCTGATCGGTCGAGAGATCATGGTGTACCACTATTGCGATGATCGGGTGGAGTTACGAGGGCTTGATGGACAGCTCTTGGATTACTGCATAAAAGATCAGCTTGCGCCGGTGAATCAAGGGGCAATTGTAGATAACAAGCGGCTTGGGCATGTGTTGATGATGGCCCAAGAAGTTCAGACTATGCGGGATGATGTGCGCTCGCGGGCGGCTCCCAGTAGCCCGACTACAAACCGCCGCCGTGGGCCCCACCCTGATAAGGTGAAACCTAACCGGCTTGGAGAGGAACAATATTACAAGGCCCTGTTGGACGTTAGCGGCGAACGGCTGGAAGCGAAACCTGACAGGCCAGAGCTGGCGGACATTGCAAAGGAAGCCGTGCCGATGATAGGAAAACGCAAACGAGGTAGGCCACAAATTACAGGCCCTAGGGATGAACCTCCTTCACCTGTAATCTCCGCTGCTGTAGCTGAGTGGAGAAAACGTCAAATGGGTGACAAGATGCAACCAAAGTGAATGCAATGGTGAGTCAGTAGACCTGTCTCACCTTTTCTATATCATAGCGTTTTGGCCAGATTACAAACCAACCGAAATCCTAGCCACCAACTATAGATAACCTCAATAGACTGGCAATCATCGTCATCTAGAAGACCATGAGCCACTATGTTGCGAAGGTTTGGCCCAACAGAGGAGCAATACAGCGCCTTAATTTCAAAAAACAAATCTTCCCCAAAAATTGATTTTACTTCAGGAAACTCAATTATGGAACCGAGTCCATATTCATTCTGAATGCCAGTGTCTTGATCAAGATAGGTTGTATCCACCCCAGCTTGATTTAGATAATAACGAACAAGATGTTCTATTTGTGGCGCCAAAAGATATATTGCAGTAACAAAGTCATTGTTGAAGCCAGAAAATAGAGCCTTGCCAAATGAAATTTCTCTACCTTGAGGAACTATGGGGGAGTTATTGGCAATCTCAATTATATCTTTTTCTTGCAAAGAATGATCCGCAATCAGCGAATTTAATGCAGGCCAAATAAATGCAGTGACATAAAAGTATAACCATGAGCGGTATGTTTTTGTCATTTCAAAGAATAGGCGATTCTCAGTCTTCTCATCTGTCACTTCTGCATCAGAATCAATGCTTGGAACTTTGGATATTACACGTCCATTTTCAGCGCGTATGACTACTGAATGTATATCAATAATAGATGGTTGCTTAAGACGCTCTATCACCTGTTGCCGTAAATTCTGATATTTAAACGGTGGGAGAGTAATACAAGAAAAAGTTTGCAGAGCCTCACCAAGCGCTTTTCCTTGTACTGCCTGACTAGCCCACTCCATTTGCTCACGAAAATCAATTTCGGGCCATGGAACTTGACCAAGCTCACCCAATGATTTTTTAGACGCATCGTCCATCAGATGGCGAAGATCGATGATCCGCTCCTCTGCGCCAAGCGCCTGACGATGACTTCCCGGAATGGTGCGATAGCACTTAATGGCTTGTTCATAGAAGCTGGCCGCGGCTCCATAGCTGGGATGAGGGGGTTGGATGCGTGAATTTCCTTCCCTAAAATAGCATTCTGCGACTTGTGCCGTCATGGCTGCGGCCAAGGCTGTATCATTGGCGATATCAAACCATCTCTTTGCACTCCGAAACAACATCCCCGCTATCATGATTTGAACTTGGTCTGTATCGTTATCGTAGCCTTTGGCCAAAGACTCAAGTTTTTTAGCAACCAAAATGGCTTGATTTTTTGCTTGCTTGGAATCAGTCGTCAGTAACAGCTCAGATAATTTCAATGCCAATGAACTTTCCGATTTTGTTATCTTCAATAAGTTATTTTGAAGATCCTGTTTGATACCAACTAACTCCTTTGCGGCTGGCTTGCCAAGTATTTGAGATAAATTAATTGCGCGCCTCCAACAACTTTCCAATCTATATTAAAAATATCTCTGCTTATTGGTATCTGTCGGTAGCTATGGATGGCAGTCATTGCCATTCTATGTCCATCTTTATATCTCCGAATCCACAGCAGATCAGCTAGGCGCGCCTTCAGCCAATGATTATTTATTTCATTGATTGCTAGTGAAAAGAACTCAAGATCTTGATCTTGGAAGTCTACCGGTTCGTAACTCTTCCAGCCATAATAAGTAGTGGAAGATGATAATGGATTGTGTTTGTCATGTGGATTTAAATCCATCGCACATGCATGAGCCAGTAGCCAAAACTCTTTACATTGAGATATATTATTTGCTTCAAATGCAGCTTTTGAAAAAGCAAGCCAAAGTTGTTCATAACTAGGTTCATCAATGTTAGTAATGATTTTTTTCGAATCATCATGTTCTTTAACAAATGTTGGGGAATCTTTCATGCGGTGTTCACTTATTTGGCCTTTAACGCATTTTATAAATAAAACTCCTAAGAGTCCATGTGGGGGCATTAAGATATGAATCTCAATTCATTTTTTTTCACTTGGAGATGTCTTTTTCATGTTTTTTGCTTTTAAAATGTCATCAAGAACCGCAGAGATCAAATCGGACTCCCCTATCCTGATAGCTTCATCCAGATAGGCATTGATCTCGGCTTCGTTGGTCAAGTATTCAGTAGGATCGTACTTACTAAACTCTTCTTCCATATCTTGTCTCCCATCCTCATAACACTGAAATTTCAATTAATCAGAAACTGTGAAATATCAATTAGTTTTTGACAGTATCTGTCACAACAAGCCATCCAGTGCATGATCGGAGAATTTGTGGGCATCATCGAAATACTCCTGCAGGGTACGCATGTCCTTGTGGCGAGTCACCTCGATGATCTTGTTCATGGGCTTGCCAGCGGTGACCGCCGAGGTAATGAATCCTCGTCGCAGGCTGTGGCCACTGACGTAGAGATCGTCGATGGTTTGACCGGTTCGGCGCTTGATCATCAGGTTGATACCCTGGGGACCGAGCGGTTCTGTCATGAGTTGACCCCAGCGGTTCATCCGCCGAAACAGCGGTCCGTCGCTGATCCGGCTTTTGCGCAGCCAGTTTTGCAGTGCCGATACGGGGCAATAGTGCTTGCCAGGGATCAGGGCTATCTCGGTTTCATGGAGCTGATGCTTGCTCGGTTTGAGGCGAAGACGGATCCCCTGCCCCACAAAATCGAGATCGCTCACTTCAATTCGGGCCGCTTCCGAGCGGCGCAAGGCGCCACTGAACATCAAGAGCAGCAGGGTATGATCGCGCAGGCCCGCCAGAGCAGTAGTGTCGATGCCATCCAGCACCTGAGTCAATGGTTGCAGCGTCAGGGCGCCAGTTTTGCGTTTGCGGTTATCCCCCAACCTGACAATACCGCGCATCATCTCCTTGATTTCGGCATGTTCGGTCGGCATGGGATGGATGCCCTTCTGCTTGAAGGCATAGCGGATCCCCGCCAGACGTCTCACCAAGGTTGCCGGTTTTCGAGGCTCGCCGTTGCGCAGTTCCCCTTTGCCCTCTTCCTTGTCCAGCCATACCCAGTCAGCCAATACCCCGTCGGCCTGATCAGCCAGAAAGTTCATGATGTCGTGATGGGTAGTTTGCAGCGGATCCAGCCCGTGCAATTGGCACCAGAAGACAAAAATACGGGTATCAGCCTGATAGGCATTGAGGGTGGAATCCGCTTTTGCACTGCGCAAAAAGCGGCGTGCCCGAGTATTTAGCTGGGCATCGAAGACGGTTTGCAGTGATTGGTATGCCGAGCTGGATAGGGTTGGATATGCCACAGAACGATTTGATTCATATGAAGTTTAAATGGATCTTACAGGATCCATCCTAGACATCAAGTATCGATAATGAATATTATCGATACTTAGAAGATCCTTAATTAAACCTCATTGAACCTCCATGTTCTCCTGTCTAGCATCGTCTTGAATAAGCCTGCTTATAATAGGCTGATATTCATGTCAGTGAGAGATAACATATGGCGTTGGTAATACTGTCGAGGGAAAGGATGCTGATTATTTGAAATAAAGAGGCCCCATTATCCGGGGCCTCTTCGTTTACTTTTTTGCCAGCTTGAACAGCTCGAAGAAGTTTCGGCTCGTCGCATCCGCCAGCTCGGCCAGCGAGATCTGGCGAAGGTCGGCAACGAACTGAGCAACATCGCGGACAAAGGCGGGCTCGTTCTCCCTCCCCCGATGAGGAACAGGAGCAAGATAGGGAGAGTCTGTTTCGACCAGCAAGCGCGCCAACGGCAATGCCTTGACCACTTCTTGCAGTGCAGATGCATTCTTGAAGGTCGCTATGCCGGAAATGGAAATATAAAAGCCCATCTCCATCGCGGCTTGGGCCATCTCGAGGGACTCAGTGAAACAGTGCAACACACCACCCACCTGATCGGCACCCTCCTCACGCATGATCTGCAGGGTATCTTGCTGGGCATCACGGGTATGAATGATCAGCGGCTTGTTCAAAGCGCGAGCGACGCGGATGTGTTCGCGGAAGGAGGCTTGCTGCACCTCCTTGTTCTCTGGCGAGTAGAAGTAGTCGAGCCCGGTTTCCCCTATGGCCACCACTCTGTCATCTGCGCCCTGCGTCAGTAATAACGCCGCATCAACACCGGGTTCCTGATTGAGCGGATGCACACCACAGGAAGCAAACACCTGGGGATAAGGAGCGATCGCCTCGAGCATGATCGGGAACTGTGCCTGAGTCACACTGACACAGAGAAAATATCCCACGTCCAGTTTCGCGGCCTTGGCCAGCACATCAGCCATGCTGGTCTGCTTGCTGCCATAGCTGAGGCGATCGAGGTGGCAATGGGAATCAACGAGTAACATAAAGAACCTTTGCGTCTTGTCAGATTTATAACCAGCGGCTGAGCCAGTTCATCAAATGAATGGTGGGATTGGAAAGCTGCCCAGGTTGGCAGGCAGCCTTAAGCGCCACGAGCTGCTGCTCCGCCTCCAGCAATTTTTCGCTGGAGTTGCCCTCGGCCAACTGCTGGCTGAGGGCCGCCAGATCCGGCATCGCCAGCTGATGATGACCGCAGCCAGCCTGAGTCTTGATTGCATCACACAAAAACAGCTGCAACCAGTGCAGCCTGACTTGAGTTTCATCCGCCAGCTGGCTGCAGACATGGGTGGCCCGGGTCGGGGTCAGTGACAGGGAGACGAAACTCCCCAGCAACTCGCGACGTTTGCCATCTTGCTGCTCTTCTATGTAGCGCAACACCCGCAGCGGTGCTCCCTGACAGATCCGTACCTGGGCCAATGTGGCCTGGTGACCCTGTTCGGCCAGCCAGCGCACCGTATCTCCTTCCGTTGGCAACTGGCAAACGTGCTTGTGGCAGCGGCTCAGTATGGTAGGCAGCAGACGGGAAACCTGAGAGGCAATAAGCAGCAAGAGGCTGTCCCCGGCTGGCTCCTCCAAGGTTTTCAGCAAGGCGTTGGCGGCGGATTCCGTCATGCGCTCCGCATCAGGGATGATCACCACCTTACCCCGACCGAGCTGGGCCGAGTTCTGCAGACGAGCACAGATCTCGCGTATAGCCTCGACCCCTATGGTCTTGCTATCAGTAGGCAGGGTACCAAGATCCGGGTGATGTCCCTTGTCAAACAGCTGGCAGGAGTGACACTGGCCGCAGGGTTCCCCCCGATCCTGTTGTTGGCAAAGATGCAAACTCGCCAATCGTTCAGCAAGCTGCTCCTTGCCAAGCCCGGGATCGCCGAGCAACAACCAGGCGTGGCCCAGCCGACCGGCCTGGGCCGTCTGACTCAGGGCATGCCAATCCGGGATCAACCAGGGATACATAGAGGCTTGTTCGATAAGTAATTGTCCAGTGCAACCTCAATGGCAGCTTTGACCTGATCCGGAGTTTGTCCGGCATCGATCACCCGAATGGAATCATCTTTGGCGGCCAGTTCGAGATAACGGCTGCGCGTGCGCTCAAAGAAACTGATCTGCTCCAGCTCGATCCTGTCCAGCTCGCCACGATGACGGGCACGCTGCAAACCAAGAGCGGGATCGATATCGAGATAGAGGGTGAGATCCGGCTTGAAATCACCGAGCACTGCCTGCTTGATGGCGCCGATGAGGTTAGCATCGATGCCACGCCCGCCGCCCTGATAGGCCTGGGAGGAGAGATCATGGCGATCTCCCACCACCCAGCGTCCTTCAGCCAGTGCCGGTTTGATCCGGGTCTCGACCAGCTGCACCCGGGAGGCATACATGAGCAGCAACTCGGCTTCGATGGTGAGACGCTCGTCGTGAACTTCCTTGACGATGGCGCGCATCCGCTCGGCCAGCGGGGTTCCCCCGGGCTCACGGGTGCATTCGATCTGGTCTATGCCGTGGCGTTGCAGATAATCGGTAACATAGCGCACCGCGGAGCTCTTCCCTGCCCCTTCCAGTCCTTCAATCACAATAAATTTAGACATTAGGGCTTCTTCAATATGTATTCGCGAACCGCCCGATTGTGTTCATCGAGGGTCTTGGAGAAATAGTGGGCACCGCCCCCCTTGGCGACAAAATAGAGATAGTCGGTCGACTTGGGATTGAGCGCCGCTTCGATAGAGGCCTTGCCCGGCATGGCGATGGGCGTGGGTGGCAGGCCGTTGATCACATAGGTGTTGTATGGATTCACATCTGTCAGGTCACTACGGCGGATATTGCCATCGTAACGATCCTTGACCCCATAGATGACGGTGGGATCTGTCTGCAGCTTCATGCCAAGACGCAGGCGGTTGACGAACACTGAAGCGATCTGCGCACGCTCGTCTGGCTGACCCGTCTCTTTTTCGATGATAGAGGCCATGATCAGCGCTTCATAAGGGGTCTTGTAGGGCAAATTGGCCTGGCGCTTGTCCCAACTCTGCTGCAGGAAGGCTTTCATGTCCTGATTAGCGCGACGCAGAATAGAGATGTCACTGGCATGGGTGGTATAAGCGTAGGTTTCCGGCAGGAACCAGCCCTCCAGCTTCCCATTTTCGATGCCCAGCTCTTGGGCCAGGTCAGCTTCAGATTGCTCTACGGTCAGCCGCTCCAGATAAGGTGCGCCGGAGAGCTGTTTCAACCAATCCTCAAAACGGGAACCCTCGACGAAGGTGAGGCTGAAGTGAAACTCCTTGCCGGAGGCGAACAAAGCGAGGGTCTCTTTGAGAGGGGCCCCTTCCTTGATCTCGTAGGTGCCAGATTTGATGGCAACCAGCTCGGGATGACCTCGCAGCCAAAGGCGTACCGCCCAGGGGCTGGTTTCCCCCTCCCCCAGCTCGGCGATCAGGCGCGCCGCGTGGGCGCCCTTCTCGACGGTAAAGAGGCGCGTCGGCCCCTTGTTGGGGAGCGTCTCCACCTGCTGCCATTTGTAATGTACATAGCCCCCGGCCACGGCGACTGTCAGTGCCGCGCCCGCGAGCAAGGTGTAAAGCCGATTAAACTTCAATGACCAAACGCTCCTGTAAACGGCGGATCAATACCGGGCTGGGATACTGGGTATCCCCAATGCCGTTCACCGGCACTATGCCCATCAGGGTATTGGTCAGCCATACCTCTTCGGCCTGCCACAGTGACTCCAGTGGAGCCTCCACGACACGCAGTTCAATACTCATCTGTTTTAGCATTCCCATCACATGCCGCCGCATGATGCCATCAATACCGCAGTGAGCAAGATCCGGTGTAAACACCGTCTTGCCTCGGCGCCAAAACAGATTGGCACTGACACCTTCTACCAGAAATCCACGACTGTTCAAGACTATACCTTCGACTCCCGAACGCGCTGCAAGCTCGTTTTTCAGCAACACCTGCTCCAGCCGGTTCAGGGTCTTGAGTCCTGCCAGCATGGGGGCATCACCGAGCCGTTGCTGGCAAACCAGCAGTGGAATGCCGTTTTGCTGCCAACCCTGATAGTGGCTCGGGTAATCGGCAAGGGAGACGATCCGGGTCGGCGTCTGGCAGCCGCTGCCGTCATAACCTCGACCACCGATGCCACGGGTCAGCATCACCTTGGCGACAGCTTGCGTCTGACCGGCGGCAAGCTGCGCCACCTCGCGGGTCAGGATTGACCAGTCCATCTCGGCAAACCCGAGTCTGGCACTGGCCTGCTGCAGGCGAGCCAGATGAGCCGACCACCAGACAACCTGACCATGCTTGATCAGCATGGTGGTGAAATGACCATCCCCGTATGCCAGCCCACGATCCCTGGCGGACAATAGGTCTGTCGATACTCCATTGATAAACAAAAGGATCCCTCCGATAAAAAAGGCCCGATACTGACGTATCGGGCCCATACTGTCCGCCCCGGGGCGAATTATACGCGTTTGAAGATCAGTGAGCCATTGGTGCCGCCAAAACCAAACGAGTTGGAGAGGGCGTACTCGAAGCTGCCTGGCTTGGCCACATGGGGCACCAGATCCAGATCGCACTCTTCATCCGGGTTATCCAGGTTAATGGTGGGCGGAGCCACCTGATCACGCAGCGCCAGCACTGTGATGATCGCCTCGATGGCGCCGGCAGCGCCCAGCAAGTGACCCGTCATGGATTTGGTGGAGCTGATCATCAGGGATGTAGCGTGCTCGCCAAACACTGATTTCATGCCGCGCAGCTCAGCCACATCACCCAGCGGGGTGGAAGTGCCGTGGGCATTGATGTAACCAATCTGCTCGGGCGCAATGCCGGCATCCTTGATGGCATTTTTCATGGCGCGGGCGCCACCGTTACCATCAGCAGGGGGCGCTGTCATGTGGTAGGCGTCGCCACTCATGCCAAAACCGACCAGCTCGGCGTAGATCTTGGCGCCACGGGCCCTGGCGTGTTCGTACTCTTCCAGCACCAGCACACCGGCGCCATCACCCAGCACGAAACCATCGCGATCCTTGTCCCACGGACGGCTTGCCTTTTGCGGCTCGTCGTTGCGGGTAGAAAGCGCCTTGGCCGCTGCAAAACCGCCCATCCCCATCGGGGTGGAGGCTTTCTCGGTACCACCGGCTACCATCACGTCCGCATCACCATAGGCGATCATGCGGCCAGCCATGCCGATGGCATGAGTACCCGTGGTACAGGCAGTGGTCACGGCTATGTTAGGGCCTTGCAGGCCTTTCATGATGGAGAGATGACCGGACACCATATTGATGATGGTGGACGGTACGAAGAAGGGGCTCAGCTTGCGCGGGCCACCGTTAATCAGGCTGCTGTGGTTCTGTTCGATCAGACCCAGACCACCGATGCCGGAACCTATGGCCACACCAACCCGTTCTGCGTTCGCTTCGTTGATCACCAGACCCGAGTCTTCCAGTGCCTGGATCCCCGCCGCCACACCGTACTGGATGAAGGGATCCATCTTGCGGGCTTCTTTGCGGTTGATGCCGTACTGTTCGGGATCAAACTCTTTAACCTGGCCTGCGAAACGGGTCGCAAACTCGCTGGCATCAAAGTGTTCGATGGGAGAAATGCCGCTCTGCCCGTTGAGCAGGGCTTGCCAGCTGGATTCGGCAGTGTTGCCCACCGGGGAAAGCATCCCCAAGCCGGTCACCACGACTCTGCGTTTTGACACTGAGCTAGTCTCCGAGAGCTATTTTGAAAGGGGTCAATATAAAAGAAGCGGCCCTTGGGCCGCTTCTTTCAGAACAGGAACTTATTCCTGATTAGCGGTGATGTAATCGATAGCCGCTTGAACAGTGGTGATCTTCTCGGCTTCTTCATCAGGAATTTCGGTATCGAATTCTTCTTCCAGCGCCATTACCAGTTCAACGGTATCCAAAGAGTCAGCGCCCAGGTCGTCGACGAAGGAGGCAGCGTTTTTAACGTCTTCTTCTTTAACACCCAGTTGTTCGATGATGATTTTCTTTACGCGTTCTTCGATGTTGCTCATGACCTGAATTTTCCTTTAAAAATACGCTATTGCGTCTGGTTGGGGTAGTTTATTCAATTGACGTGAGTTTGCAAGTAGCTTGCCGCTGGTCAAACCACGAAATTCGCCAAACTTCGGCGTACTATCGCAAATTTGAACAGATCTCACGACAAATTGATTACACCATGTACATCCCGCCATTAACATGCAGGGTTTCGCCAGTGATATAGGCAGCGTCATCAGACGCCAAGAATACCACAGCTGCGGCAATTTCTTTTGGATCGCCCAAACGGGCAGCAGGCACCTGATTCATGATGCCGGCACGTTGATCGTCATTCAGGGCACGGGTCATGTCGGTCTCGATGAAACCGGGCGCAACCGCGTTCACTGTGATACCACGGGATGCCACTTCCCGTGCCAACGATTTGGTAAAGCCAACCAGACCCGCCTTGGCGGCGGCATAGTTGACCTGGCCCGCATTGCCCATGGTACCGACCACTGAGCCGATGCTGATGATCCGGCCATGACGCTTCTTCATCATGGCGCGTAATACCGGCTTGCTCAAACGATAGAGGGAAGTCAGGTTGGTGTCGATGATTTCATTCCACTCATCATCTTTCATGCGCATCAACAGGTTGTCGCGGGTGATGCCGGCATTGTTGATCAGGATGTCGATCTCGCCAAAGCGTACTCTGATAGCCGCGAAGACAGTTTCGATGGATTCCTGACTGGTCACGTTCAGTGCCATGCCACAGCCCTGCTCACCCAGATAGGCGCTGATAGCCTCTGCGCCGCTCTCGCTGGTTGCAGTGCCAACGACTTTTGCGCCACGGGCCACAAATGTTTCGGCAATGGCCCGGCCGATACCACGACTGGCACCGGTCACCAACACAACCTTATCGGTAAAACTCATGATCTGCTCCTGTTTACTTGGACTGGGCCAATGCCAGCTCGAAAGAGGCGACATCGTTGGCGTGGATGCCTTCCACTCGCTTGTCGATGCGCTTGGCGAGCCCGGTCAATACCTTGCCCGGCCCCATCTCGATTTCCAGCACGACCCCCTCATTGGCCATCCGCTCCACCGTCTCGGACCAACGGACCGGGCTGAACAGTTGACGCACCAGGGCCTGCTTGATGGCGGCCGGATCCTGTTCACAGGATACGTCGACATTATTGATGACTGCGATGGTTGGAACCTTGATCTCGATCCCGTCCAGCGCAGCTGCCAGTTTTTCTGCAGCAGGTTTCATCAGAGCGCAGTGAGAGGGTACGGAGACCGGCAGTGGCAGTGCGCGCTTGGCACCAGACTCTTTCATCAAGATATTGGCGCGCTCAACCGCTTCCTTGTGACCGGCGATCACCACCTGGCCCGGGGAGTTGAAGTTGACCGGGGAGACCACCTGACCTTGCGCTGCTTTTTCGCAGTTGGCGGCGATGGCCTCGTTATCCAGACCTATGATGGCGGCCATGGCGCCTGTGCCTTCCGGTACGGCTTCCTGCATGGCCAGACCACGCAGCTCAACCAGTTTGACCGCATCGCTAAAGGCCAAGGCACCGCTGCACACCAGGGCTGAATATTCCCCCAGACTGTGGCCGGCCATGATGGCGGGGGTCGCCCCACCCTGCTGCTGCCACAGACGCCAGAGCGCGACGGAGGCGGTCAGTAGCGCTGGCTGGGTGCGCCACGTTTTATTCAGATCTTCAACCGGACCATCCATGATCAGGGCAAACAGGTCATAACCCAGCACCTGGCTCGCCTCGGCGAAGGTTTCCTTGATCACGCCGTGCTGCTCGGCCAGCTCGGCCAGCATGCCGACAGTTTGGGAGCCTTGTCCCGGGAAGGCAATGGCAAATTGGGTCATCATTGATTCCTTTAAGGTAAGACGAAAACGAAATCGGTCGCGGGATGGCGCAAGGCCCCATCCCGCTGAAGATCAGAGGCGAACCAGCGCCGAGCCCCAGGTAAAACCACCGCCGAAGGCCTCCAGCAGCACCAGCTGACCCGGTTTGATCCGGCCGTCACGCACCCCTTCATCGAAGGCGATGGGCACGGAGGCGGCAGAGGTGTTGCCGTGCTTGTCGAGGGTCAGCACCACCTTGTCGAGGCTCATGCCGAGCTTCTTGGCCGTCGCGCTGATGATGCGGAAGTTGGCCTGGTGTGGCACCAACCAGTCGAGCTCGCTCGGCTCGACACCGGCTGCGGCCAGGGTTTCAGTCACCAGCTCGCTCAGACGGGTGACCGCCACCTTGAACACATCGTTGCCCTTCATATACATGTAGGCTTCGAGTTCGGCTCCCGGCATGCCACGACGAGGGTGTGGCAGCTTGAGCAGATCGCCATAACGGCCATCGGCATGGAGATGGGTCGACAGTATCCCAGGCGTCTCGCTGGCACCAATCACCACAGCGCCGGCACCATCCCCGAAAATGATGATGGTGCCACGATCTTGCGGATCGCACATGCGGGACAGCACATCAGCACCGACGACCAGCACATGGCGGGCTGCGCCAGATTTGACGAACTGATCGGCGATGGAGAGTGCGTAGGTGAAACCTGCGCAGGCGGCCGCCACATCAAATGCGGGGATGCCAGGCACGCCGAGCAGCCCCTGCAGCTCGCAAGCGGCGGCCGGAAAGGCGTTCTCTGCGCTGGTGGTGGCCAGCACTATCATGTCGAGATCGGCTGCGGTCAGACCTGCAGCATCCAGGGCGCGCAGGGCGGCCTGGTGAGACAAGGTGGCGACGGTTTCGTCGGCACCGGCAATACGGCGTTCATGGATCCCGGTACGTTCCACGATCCACTCATCACTGGTTTCAACCATTTGCTCGAGATCAGCGTTGGTACGCACTGAACTCGGCAGATAACTGCCAGTACCCAGAATTTTGCTATGCATAGAGTTCTTATAGATCCCTGTCGGAAAAGACAGATTCAAGGCGATCTGCTATTTGCAATGGAAGTTGATGCTTGGCCTCTTGTGCGGCCAGCAGGATCGCATTACACAGAGCGCGCCGTTCGGCTCGCCCATGGCTTTTTACCACAATGCCGCGCAATCCTAACAGACTTGCGCCGTTATACTGGTCGGGGTTCAGGTAAGAAAAACGCCGTTTGAACATAAATCCGGCGATACGGCCAAGAAAACTGTGTTTCTTGCGGGGATATCCGGCCAACTGGGCCATCATCCGTACCACACCTTCCGCCGTTTTGAGGGCAACATTACCGACAAAACCGTCACAGACAATCACGTCGCACTCGCCACTAAAGATGCGATCCCCCTCGACGAAGCCGACGAAATTGAGCGCACTGCACTGACGCAGCAGCTCGGCGCTGTGACGCACCAGATCGTTGCCCTTGATCTCCTCCTCCCCGACGTTGAGCAAGGCGACCCGGGGAAAGGCAATGCCTTCCACCTTCTCGGCCACCACTGAGCCCATCACCGCAAATTGCAGCAGGGTGTCAGCATCGCAGCTGACATTGGCCCCCAGATCCAGCATCACGGTACGCTTGCCGCTCAAGGTCGGCAGCGCCTTGATGAGCGCAGGTCTGTCGACGCCGGGCAGGGACTTGAGCACGCACTTGGCCATGGCCATCAGGGCGCCGGTATTGCCAGCACTGACGCAGGCATCGGCCTCACCCGCTTTCACCAGATTGAGCACAACCCGCATGGAGGAATCTTTCAGGGTACGCAGCGCCACGATCGGCTTGTCGCCCATGCCAACCACTTGGGATGCATGTACGAAACGAACGCGAGGATGAGTCAGCAAGCCATGTTGCTGCAACAAGGAGGTAGTCTGGTGCTGATCACCGACCAGGATCAGTTTTAACTGGGGCAAAAGAGACAGTGCCTGCACGGCGGCAGGCACTGTTTCCGAGGGGCCAATATCTCCCCCCATTATGTCTAGCGCGACAGTTTGCGTAGACAAAGGCAATCCTTAAGCGATTACCTTTTTACCGCGGTAGAAACCATCGGCAGTCACGTGGTGACGACGATGAATTTCACCACTGGTCTGATCAACAGTCAGAGCTGCACTGGTCAGCGCATCGTGTGAACGACGCATGCCACGCTTGGCACGGGTTTTACGGTTCTGTTGTACGGCCATTGTAGGCTAACTCCTAGATTCACTTACGTTTAAGCTCTTCAAGAACTGCAAAGGGATTCGGCCGCTCATCAGCAGGTTCGATATCACCCCAAGTCATCTCCATGTTACCGCGCGGACAAGCATCCACCGGATGCATTGCCACCTGAGGCAACGAGAGGATGAGTTCATCCTCCAGGATTTGATGAAGATCTATCTCGCCGTTTTCGTCCAACTCAATGGGCTCATAAGCTTCCGGCAGTTCTTCCTCGTTTGTTTTTTCAAACAGCGGAGTGTAGATAAAATCAGCTTCACAAAGGTGTTCGAATGTATCTCCACAACGCTGGCAAACCAGGTCAACCTTGGCATGGGCAGTGCCTTTCATAACGGTCAACTTCTGGACATCTTTGCCAAAGTGCAGTGATACATCGACATCACTCTGCAAGCCTGCGGTTGATGCCTCCAGCCTGGGCATCTGCGACTTTTCCACTATCCCGACATAGTCGAGCAGCTTCAAGGCATTACGGACTGGATCAACCTTAACGGGCAACTTCACCTTTTGCATAGGGCGCGAATATTATAGGTCCAACAACTGATAGTCAAAGGAAAAAGTCCTTACCGCCGATGATTTTAACCATACAAGTCCCTGAGATGCCGGGATTTGTTCTCATCGGTGGCTGATTATGCCATAAACCTGAGGATCCTACACAGGATCCTGCCTGCATTCGGCACATATCGCGTGTGCGGGGGTTTCGCTGACCTTGTATCTGCGGTCCCTTCAGGTGTGCGGATCCGAAGTCTTGTCGTCAAATGACCGCCACATGGTCCAACCCCCTTCATCCGCCGCGGGCAATGCCTGCTGACAACTGATCATGTTTATCTGGCGGTAGCGCTCGTCATGAGGGCCGATTCTTCCATCTCAATCCACCCCCCCTTGATGTAACAGTGAGAGGATGCCGGCTCACAGATACAAGGGCGGTCGCTCTTTCATACGACAGCTCATGACCGTCTTTCATTCAGGCCGCTCCTGTCGTTACCATCAGGATCTTATCTCCAGCCACTGATGAAGCAAATTGAACCTTGCTGAGCACGGGTGCCTTTATCACGCTCATCAAGGCACAATGAATAACTGGCGAAGGTGAAACAGCATTAACATGCACATATAAATGTGATGGGAAATAGTTTATATACAGCATTCTGATGGCATGACATATCTGGCATCAGATAATGGTTGAAAACCTCCACCGCCAATTCAATGCACCAGCATTGCTGGCGTGTGACCACCACCATCACTGGGTATCAATACCCTCCCCTATGATTTCAATGTGGGCGCCTGCACGGGAACCCCGGTTCATCAGCCTCAGGCTCACAAGGTCTCTCGGTGCCTCATCAGCTACGACGGCGCCCATCACGTCCTGTGACCAGCATAACAGCCGCAAGAATATGTGATGGCTTCATGATATCTCCTGATAGGGTCAGATAGTAACTATCACCGCAATTCAGATCTGATGGATGAAGAGGCCGGTGCCAGATGCAACGACAAAGCAAAAGAGGCGTTAAAACCTGATCTGAAAATGAACGAAATCTTTAATGTGGCCACCCTCGGTCAACACAGCGGACAAGCGCTTATATGCCACTGTGACGATAAAGGCAGGGAATAAACGAAGCATGAAAAATATCATGAGTTTGCCGCTATATACTGTCCCTCATGAAAAATGGATAGGTGCTACCGACTATTTACCCGGATGACAGGTCAGTGAAAAGATAAAGGCGAGTTCTTGATAAACAACACCTGAATGGCGCCTCCGGCTTAAGCCTGGAGAATACACATCAAGACGCAAGCCTGAACAAAGACTGTCGTCAAGGAATGACCTGGCATGACTGCCACTTGCCCGCCGGATGTTGCAGCGCACACGCACAGGGCTGGGGTGGCATGGCTTCCATCAGCCGGCGAATGGCTTGAAAGCTGTCCAGCGCCGCTTCGGTAGCAATTGGATTGATGATCCAGCTCGGCAGGCTGTCGCCCGGGTTGGTGTAGGTTTCAAGACGCACCAGGGTGGTGCCATTGAGTTGTGGCAATGCCTCCCAGCGCCCTTCACTGGCTTGGATCCGCACTCGCCCCGGATGGGGCGGCAGTGCATCGGGCACCGCCCAGACCGTCAGTTGCAGGCTGCAATCGGCGTTGCGCTGCAGTCGAGAGTGTGTGATCAGCTCTCGCTCCTGCACAGGCCAGGGTGCTGACAAGCGGGTATACACCAAATCTTCATCGGGCGCTGGCTTTGCCAGCACACGCACCTCCAGGCTATGTGGCAGCCACTCCTGATGACGGCTAGTATCGCGCAGCACGGCCAGCAAGGCGGATGGGGGGGCCGCTACGTTCATTTCCAGGCGCAGGGCCACAAATGCCCCCGGTGGGTGAGCGCGGGTCCATAGCAAGATGCCGGCCTCCCCCGTCTGCAGTTGCCACCCTTGTCCCCATGCCGGTAAACAGAGCAGCCACAGCAACCATATTCCATGTTTTGTCATCTGATGCCCTCGCCTGATCCTGCTTATGCTTATAGCCGCTTTTCGACTGACAGGGAGGCCTGTCTGCTGGCGGGCCGAGATGTCCCGGGAAGATGGTGGCTAGCCGGGCTTCCCCACGTGCTCGTGGTAGAGCCGCTTTATCTCGTCTCGCAGCCAGAGCACCTTGGTATTGTGGTTGTTGCGCTTGTGCCAGAGCAGGATAAAAGCGATGTCGAGCTGGGAATACAGCGTTTCCTCCAGCGGCAGTGGCAAGAAGATCAGGTTGTCGTGATGCAAGCTGGCATAGCTGGCGCAATAGGACGGCACGACCGCGATCAGCTCGTGAGCCGATTGGGCGGCAATGTGCAGCGCCTGTTCGAAGCTGGAGACCCGGATCGGTACCCGTCGGCTGAGTCCCTCATCATCAAGCAGGCTGTCGAGCGCCCAGGCATCGCTGGCCTCCCACACCACGCTCACATGGGGGTAGGCGAGAACATTGTCCAGGCTCCACGTGCGGGCCAGCAGAGGGTGATCTTTGCGCAAGAACACCACGGGTCTGTCTTCGAACAACACCTCGTGATCGATGTAATAAGGCAGGCGGTTGACGCGGGCCAAGGAGCCAGGGTGCGTCTCGCGGGCACAGAAACCGAGATCGGCATCGCCATTGATGATGTCGCTGAGGGAGTGGTGATCCCAGTTCATCACCTTGATGGTCGACTTGCAGTACTTCTCGTAGATAACCATGGGCAAGCTGTTGAGAAAACTGGTGTAAAAGGGAGATTCCAACACCAGCCTGAAGGCAGCGCCTTCCGGAATCGCGTTGCCGCAGAGGGAGGCTATGTTGCCCGACAGCTGAAACCACTCCTTGAGCTCCTCTTCCAGTCCAGGCTCAGCGACAGGTTGGTGGGTTCGAGCCCCCGCTGCGTGCGGATAAAGAGCGGATCATCAAACCAGTCGCGCAGGCGAGCCAGCGCCTTGCTGACCGTCGGCGCCGTCACATTGAGCCGTTTGGCCACCTTGGTCGCGCTGCGCTCTTGCAGCAACAGCCTGAATACCACCAACAAATTGAGGTCGAGTTCGACCAGGGGGCGCATGATCAGATGTTCTCCACGGGCTGGGGATCGCAGGGCGCCTGGTCGACAACAGGCCCCATGATGCGAAAGGCGAGATAGAGTAGCACGGCAAGCAGGAGCGAATAAGCCAGTAACAAGAGGGGGGCCAGACCAAGCCAGCCCATCAGCCAGATATAGAGCGCCGAACTGGCTATCTGAATAATGCACAGGGTTGCACTGGCCAGAGCAATATGGTATTGGCAACTGGCGAGTGCCTCACCCATCGCGATGCCGAAGCTGGCGGAAAAACCGATGCAAACGAAGGCAAAGCCAAAACAGATCAGCCAGAGCGCCCACAGCTGCGATAAACCATCATGGGCCAGCGCCATCAACAGCGCCTCCTGCCGGGAAGCCAGTAGCAACAGCAGTGCCAACCCCAAGGCGCCGTGGGCCCAGGCCAGCACCCTCTCCTTGCCCCACCGGCGGATCAACACCGGATTGAGAAAGGAGGTGATCATGCTGATCACGGCCATCGCCATCATGATCTCGGCGTAGCCGGCGGTATCCAGCCCCATCTCCGTCATCAATATCATGGGCGAGGTACTGACATAGGTCAGGATGCAGGTCATGCCGGTACTGGTCAGGCCGCACATCCACAAATACTGCTTCGAACGCAGAAACCCGAGGCGATCGGCAGGATGGCCAGTGGCCTGCCTGCCCTCCTCTGGGCGGGTCTCCCGCAGCCAGAGCAGAGTCACCAATCCCACCACGGCGCCGAGCAGGGCCATGGCCTGAAAGATGGCTGGCCAGTCGAAGCGGGCCAGAATGAGATAACCGAGCAGAGGCGCCAGCACGGGGATCACACAAATGATGCCGTTGATCATTGATAGGACAGCCGCCAGCCGGGCCGGCGCCAGCACATCCCGCAGCACGGTAAAGGTCATGATATAGAGAGTGCCTGCCCCTATCCCCTGACCGATGCGGCCCAGTAGAAATACTGTGATCGAGTCAGCATTGCCGGCCGCCAGCGAGGCCAGCACAAAGATCAGGGCGCCCGCCAGGATCACCGGCTTGCGACCATATCGGTCAGCCAGCAGTCCGCCGACCAACACGGTAGCAGCCATGCCAAACAGATAGGCTGAAAACGCGGTATGCAGCTGCGCCGCGCTGGCCGCTAGCGCGCCCCCGATTTGGGGGAGCGCGACCAGGTAGAGATCTATGCCCACCGGGTAGAGGGTGATCATCAAAAAACTGCAAACAAGGTAGGGACGCATGACAACTCCAGCAGTAGCGGACTGTCACCCAAGGCATGACAGTCGGATAAGCCTGTCACTATAGGGAAGAGGCCGATGAAAGAGTCGATAACGGCACTTTCCAATATGGAAACCGAGGGACGTCGCGCTCCCTGCTCACTGCAAGCACACGGACTCCATCCGGCGATACCGGCAGATCATGTCAAACACGAAAACCCCATCAGGTATTTGCCCGGCTCACGGCGCGGCGATACCATCGGCGCCTGACTGCATCGAACCAGGACATCACAATGCCAACACAGCTGATCCTCGCCTCCACCTCCCGCTACCGCAAAGCCCTGCTGGAAAAAATCGGTCTTCCTTTTGAATGTGCGGCCCCCGAGGTAGATGAGTCTCCCCTGCCCGGCGAATCTGCCGAAGCGCTGGTGGCGCGGCTGGCCCATGCCAAAGCAAACGCCATTGCCGACCGATTTGATCAAGGGCTGATCATAGGGTCCGATCAGGTGTGTGTCTGCGACGGCCAGACTCTGGGCAAACCGGGCACGGTGGAGAAGGCGGTGGCACAACTGATGGCTGCACAGGGCCGCAGCGTCACCTTTTATACCGGCCTGTGCGTGCTGGATGCCGCCAGCGGCCGGACTGAACAGCTGGTAGAACCTTTCACTGTGCACTTTCGCACGCTGGATGAAGCCGCCCTTCGCCGCTATGTAGAGGCTGAGCTGCCCCTTGATTGCGCGGGCAGTTTCAAATGTGAAGGTATGGGGATAGTACTGTTCAAGGGGCTGGAGGGGCGCGATCCCAATGCTCTGATCGGCCTGCCACTGATCGGCCTGATCGAGCTGCTGGAACGCCACGGCCTCACCCTCCCCTGATGGGAACGATATGCCCAGCAATGAAAAACGGGAGCCAAGGCTCCCGTTTTCATCAGACATGTGGCAAGGCGCTAGCCCAGCAACCGCTTGAGCTCATCCATGGTATCGACGACGGCAAGCGGATCATGTGCCTGCAACCGGCGCTTGTCGTGCACGCCCCAGCTCACCCCGATCCGCGGCATGCCCAGCGCCTCTGCCATCGCCATGTCGTGAATGGAGTCGCCAATCATCACCGCCTGATGCGCCGCTAAGCCCAGCTCATCCAGAATTTGCGTCAGCATCAGGGGAGCGGGTTTGGAGTTGGCCTCGTCTGCGCCACGAGTGGCGGCAAACAGCGGCCGCAGTCCGGTATCATCCAGCACCCGATCCAGGCCACGGCGAGACTTGCCGGTGGCCACCGCCAGCGCAATCCCCTGCCCGTGCCAGTGATGCAGCAGCCCACTCGCCCCGGAAAACAACGGGCTGGGCGTGCCGTCATGCAGATAGTGATGACGATAGCGGGCGATCAGGGCGTTGGCCCGCTCGCCACCCGGCACCAGCGTAAACAGCTGTGGAATGCCGACCTCCAGGCTGAGCCCTATGATCTGATGTGTCTCTATCGCAGTGGGCACCGGCTCGCCGCAATCGCGAGCCGCCCCCGCGACGCAGGCCACAATCCGCCCCACCGAGTCCATCAGGGTACCGTCCCAGTCGAAAATGGCGAGTCGGACCTCTTTCATCAGCGAGCCAGCTTGTTCAGGAAGTTGTCGAGTTCTGGTGCGAGCGGGGCTTCCACCTGCATCTCGCGACCATCGACCGGGTGGGTAAAGCTCAGCTTCCAAGCATGCAAAAACAACCGTTTCAGCCCTTGGCTACGCATTTTCTCGTCAAAGGCCGCTTCCCCATACTTGTCATCACAGGCGATCGGATGACCGGCATGCTGGGTATGCACCCGGATCTGGTGGGTACGACCCGTGATTGGGCTGCACTCGACCAGGGTCGCCTCGGCAAATTGACGGGCGATGCGGAAACGGGTTTCAGATGGCTTGCCATCACTGCTGACCCGCACCACCCGTTCACCGGATTGCAGATCATTCTTGCGCAGCGGCGCATTGACCACCTTGACGTGGGGCTGCCATTGGCCGCGCACCAGCGCCAGATACTGTTTGCGCATGGTCTTGACTCGCAACTGCTCATGCAGGCTGCGCAGGGCACTGCGCTTCTTGGCAACCAGTAACACGCCGGAGGTATCTCGATCTAGCCTGTGCACCAGCTCCAGGAAACGGGCATCCGGGCGCAGAGCGCGCAGCCCCTCAATGACACCGAAGCTCAGGCCGCTGCCACCGTGCACAGCCATGCCGGACGGTTTATTGAGCACTATCATGGCGTCGTCTTCAAACAGGATCTGGCTCTCCAGACGCTGAATGCTACCGAGGTTGGCTGAGGGCAGTTCGTTTTTCTCGGCAACCCGCACGGGGGGGACCCGCACCTCGTCGCCTAGGCAGAGTTTGTATTCCGGTTTGATGCGCTTTTTGTTAACGCGCACTTCCCCCTTTCGAAGGATGCGATAGATCAGGCTCTTGGGGACGCCCTTTAGCTGAGTCTTAAGAAAATTGTCGATGCGCTGCCCTTCATGCTCAGCTTCGATGGTGAGCAGCCGCACTTGTTGTTGTATCTGTGTCATGGCGCGGATTTTAACACCGCCGGCGGCCCTTGGCTGCATGCTTTGATGAAAAATGGCACCTTGCTATAAAAGTGGTTTAAATGGGATAATAAACAAGGTTTTGTCATTGTGTTCAAGCCTTGTACTAAGTGGCCAAAATTTATGCCACCCAATCCCGAAACACCGTGTATACAAGAACATGACGGTTCCCGGGTGCGAGGTACAGCGCATGGAGAACACAAACAGAACCGATTATTTGTCTCCACACCGGCATCCTTAATTCATGCCTTCTCGAGAAGGCCGAACCAGAGCGCCCTTAGTTTGCGCCTCATGCATACCCCAACCGGGAGGTTGCCCAAGTATGCTGAAGACCCGAGGCCGGCGCCGGCAGGATCCTGTGGAGGAAATCAAAATGACAAAATAACGAGAACTCAATGAAAAGAATGCTAATCAACGCGACTCAGGAAGAAGAGTTGCGCGTAGCGCTTGTTGACGGACAACAGCTCTACGATTTGGATATTGAAAGTCCGGGACACGAGCAGAAAAAAGCGAACATCTACAAGGGTAAAATCACCCGTGTAGAACCCAGTCTCGAAGCTGCTTTTGTCGACTATGGCGCCGAGCGTCACGGTTTCCTGCCATTGAAGGAGATCGCCCGCAATTACTTCCCCTCCGGTTACTCCTATCAGGGTCGTCCCAACATCAAAGAAGTGGTCCGCGAAGGCCAGGAAGTGATCGTCCAGATCGATAAGGAAGAGCGTGGCACCAAGGGTGCAGCCCTCACTACCTTTATCAGCCTGGCCGGTAGCTACCTGGTGCTGATGCCGAACAACCCCCGTGCCGGTGGTATCTCCCGCCGCATCGAGGGTGATGAACGGACTGAACTGAAAGAAGCCCTGAACGGACTGACTGTGCCGGACGGCATGGGCCTCATCGTGCGTACCGCCGGTGTGGGCAAATCCCCGGAAGAGCTGGAATGGGATCTGAACGTTCTGCTTAACCACTGGGACTCCATCCACAAGGCGTCACAGGACCGTACCGCTCCCGTGCTTATCCACCAGGAAAGCAACGTGATCGTGCGCGCCATTCGTGACTACCTGCGTCGCGATGTCGGCGAGATCCTGATCGACGACCCTGTCATCTTTGAACGTGCCCGTGCTCACATCGAGCTGGTTCGTCCCGATTTCCTCAATCGCGTGAAGCTGTACAAGGGTGAAGTTGCCCTGTTCAACCACTTCCAGATTGAGAGCCAAATCGAGTCGGCCTTCCAGCGCGAAGTGCGCCTGCCCTCCGGCGGCAGCATCGTCATCGACCCGACCGAAGCGCTGACCTCCATCGATATCAACTCCTCCCGCGCCACCAAGGGCGGCGATATCGAAGAGACGGCGCTGCAAACCAACCTGGAAGCGGCCGACGAAATTGCCCGTCAATTGCGTCTGCGTGACTTGGGTGGTCTGATCGTGATCGACTTCATCGACATGACGCCGGTTCGCCATCAGCGCGAAGTGGAAAACCGTCTGCGTGAAGCCGTACATCAGGACCGCGCCCGCATCCAGCTGGGCCGGATCTCCCGTTTCGGTCTGCTGGAGATGTCCCGCCAGCGTCTGCGTCCCTCCCTCAACGAGTCAAGCAGCCACATCTGCCCCCGTTGCCAGGGTCAGGGCGTCATCCGTGACAACGAATCACTGGCCTTGTCCATCCTACGTCTCATCGAAGAAGAGGCCATGAAGGACAACACAGAGCAGGTTCATGCTCAGGTGCCGGTCGATGTTGCCGCCTATCTGCTCAACGAGAAGCGCGCCTCCATCGCCAGTCTGGAACAGCGTAATGAAGTACGTCTGTACATCATTCCGAACCAGCATCTGGAAACCCCGCACTATGAAGTGACCCGTATTCGTCAGAACGAGATCCCGGAAGCGGCCAGCTACGAGCTCAAAACCGAGATTGCCAAGCCGGTCTACCAGCCGAAGCAGGCTCAGGTGATCGAGCGCGAGCAACCGCTGCTGCAAGGCTTCGTCCAGGCTCCTCAACCGGCCGCCCCTGCTGCGCCTGCGCCCGTCGCAGCACAGCCACAGGTTGCCGCTGAAGCGGGTCTGTTTGGCAAGCTGTTCAAGGCCATTTCGGGTCTGTTTGCTGGCGATGCCGCCCCGAGCGACGTCAAAGCGCCTGCCGAGAAACCGGCTGCGCCGCGGGAAGCGCGCAAGGATGAAGGTCACCGTCATCAGCGTGATGAAAACCGTGGCCGTGGTCAGCGTCCCCGTCGTGACGACAACCGCAGCAACCGCAACACAGCAGAAGCTGGCGAGAAGCGCGAAGGCGCGGCCAATCGCGAGGGTGGTGAAAACCGCAATCGTCGTCCGCGTAAAGAACGCGAACCGCGTCAAGAGCGTGAGCCCCGTCAGGAACGTGAAGCCCGCGGTGAAGTGCGCACAGAACAGCGCCTGGAACGTGAGCCCCGCGAACCTCGCCAGGAACGCGAACCGCGTGCCCCGCGTCCTGCTCGTGAGCCCCGCGCCCCGCGTGAGCCCCGTGCAGAGCTGGTCGTTGAAGCGGTCGACGCCGTTGAAACTGCCGTGGTCAGTGCCGAGCCTCAGCAGGAGAAAGAGCAGAAAGTCGCCGAACGCCGCGAACGTCGTCAACTGCGCAAGCAGATCCGTGCCGATGTACCGGTCAGCAACCTTGCTACCCAGCCGACTGATGAGCCGGTTGCTACCGTGGCCAATACCGCTGACACAGTGGAACAGAGTGACGAACAGGCCGACAGCCAGCGTCGTTCCCGTCGTACGCCGCGCAGCCAGCGTATCGAAGGTCAGCGTCGCAAGCGCATCAACGAAGATGCCCGCAGTCAGCGCGATGATGACGAGCAGCAAGCAGACTCCACCATCCTGACCACAGCCGCGCAGGCTGATGCGGCTCAGGTGAAAGTGGAAGAGCCGGCAGTGCCCGTCATCACAATCCCGAGCGCCGAAGCCATTGCTGCCGCCGTACAAGCCTCTGCTGCGCTGACCGAGCATGTGGTGGTGGAAGCTGTTGCCGAAGAAGCCCGTGAGCAAGCCGAAGCCGTGGTAATCGCCGCCCCTGTTGTGAGCGACACCCAGCCTGAAGCGGCCCCTGTTGTTGCTGCCAAGCCGGTTGTCGCTGACGTGGTGGCCACGCCTGTGGTTGCCGAAGCGAGCGTCGTTGTCACGCCTGCTGACGACGTCGTTACCACAGTCGCACCTGTCATCGAGGTGGCTGCCGAGGTTGTTGCACCCGTTGTCGCGGAAGCTGCACCTGCAACTGAACCCGCGCCCCAGGTTGTTGAACCTGTTGTTGCCGAGCCAGTCGTAGCCGTGGTCGCCCAGGCAGAACCGGTAGCACCCGCTGCCGTTACTGCGCCCGTGGTCAACCAGGCTAAGAAAGGTGCCGGTCTGCTGGCGGGTGCCCGCAAGGCTTCTGCCCCGATGGCAACGCCGGCGGCGGCCCCTGCCGTGCCTGACCGTGCGCCTGTCGAGCAGGCACCGCTGGTGCGCAATGATGTGGCAAGCTCTGGCCGTCATGGTGGTAGCACGGCTGCTGTCAACGTGGCAACCAGCCCGGCTGGTCGTCCTTGATTGCCAACCAGCTAGCCTGATGGAAAAGAGCCACACACTGTGTGGCTCTTTTTTATCTTCAGTGTGGACTCTGGTGTCACTGAGTCACTGGCCCCTGCCTTTCCACATAGATTTTCTCTTTGCGCATCAAGCACTCTGTCACGCCAAAGCCACGCCTTCTCCTCGCAAGTCTGCCAATACGCGAAAATAGTCGACTCTGTACGGCTCAATAAGCTGCAACGCCTAGTGACGTACCCTGCCATGCCTAGCCAGCCAGTCTGCCCTGTTGCTTATGAGTCACCCTGTGTGTTTGTCAGGCGGATATCCATCAATTGAGTTATGGTCATTTCTGGTGTACGGAGGGATAGAAGAGGTGGCGTATCCTGCTGATTGATTCCCGCGAAGAATCTCAATCAACAGAGGTGATACGCCATGACTAATTCTACCCTCAGAGCCCTGCC